>JAKJAE010000026.1 GCA_022707665.1 Chloroflexota bacterium | reverse complement strand
CAGCAATCCCTCGGGAAGTCCCCTGCGGTAATAGGTCTCGATGAAAATCACGAGCGCGATGCCCACACAGGCAATGATGAGCAAGATCGTCCAGTCGATCGTCTCGGCTGTCCATCCGTAAGTCAAGCGGACTGCCCGCCATTGGTCGGGCTCCGTGGTGCTTCGCCGAACGGCGATCGAGGTCAGCACGTCATTCACGACACCACGGACCAGGAACAGGTCGATTGCCAAGAGCCCAGTGGAGATCAGCCACGCGACCATGTAGGACACGGTCTGGTGCCAGCGCACCGGCTTACGACTGCCCACTGCCACTGACTACACCTCGCAGCGTGAGCTGCTCCGCCAAGTGGCAGCTGACCCAGTGACCCGGAGCCAGCTCTCTCAGTATGGGCTCTTCCTTCGCACACACATCCTTTGCGTAGCGGCAGCGCGGATGGAAGTAGCACCCTGACGGTGGGTTGGCCGGATTGGCGACCTCGCCGGGCAGGCGGATGGGACGTTCGCGGATACGCGGGTCAGCGATTGGTACGGCGGCCATGAGGGCTTCGGTATAGGGGTGCAGCGGTGAGTAGTAGAGCTCCTCGGTAGCCGCCAGTTCAACCAGTTTACCAACATACATGACGGCCATGCGGTTGGTGATGTGTTCTACGACGCTCAGGTCGTGCGCAATGAAGAGGTAGGTCAGGTCGAAGTCGGACTGCAGATCCTCCAGAAGGTTCAGCACCTGGGCCTGGATTGACACGTCCAGCGCAGAGACGGGCTCGTCACAGATGATGAGCTTGGGATTGAGCGCGAGCGCGCGGGCGATGCCAAGCCGCTGACGCTGTCCGCCGCTGAAGGCGTGGGGATAACGGCTCATATACTCGGGTCGCATGCCGACCACTTTCAGGAGTCCGGCAACGATGTCATTCAGCTCTTCGCCCCTTGCGACGTGGTTGACGATGAGGGGTTCCGCGACGATCGACTTCACCGTGAGGCGCGGGTTGAGCGACGAGAATGGGTCCTGGAAGATCATCTGGATGTTTTGGCGGATCGGTGCAAGCTCCTTGCGGGTCATCGAGCCCAAGTCCACCCATCCGGCAGTGGGGTCGTTGAAGCGCATCGTGCCTGCAGTGGGGTCCAGGAGTCGCACGATGGTGCGACCGGTGGTGGTCTTGCCGCACCCGCTCTCGCCAACCAATCCCAGCGTGTCTCCCTTGCGCAGCGTGAAACTGACGCCGTCCACAGCCCGGACATGTCCGACCACCTTCCGGAAGAGCCCCTTGCGGATGGGAAAGTGCGTCTTGAGGTCAGCGACCTCAAGCAGTAGGCCGTCTTGTGGTTGCTCAGGCGACATGGCCATCATCTCCTTCGTAGGCATCAGAGTGCAGAAAGCAGCGAACCTCGTGACCGACTTTCCCGGGAAGAACGGACATCGCCGGGACACGCACATCACAGATGCCCGGCATACAAGCGCTGCAGCGATCGTGGAACGGGCAGCCCCGAATGTCGGCATAGGGATCCGGCACGACGCCGCGGATCGGTTCGAGGCGCTTCTTGGTGCGGCTACCGATGCGAGGAATAGACCGGAGCAGGGCCTGCGTATAGGGATGCTGCGGATCGTAGAAGATATCATCCACAGGCGCGCTCTCCACGACGCGTCCCAAGTACATCACTGCGACCTGATCGCACATCTGCGCCACGACACCGAGGTTGTGCGTGATGAAGACGATGGTCATCCCCATCTGAGCCTGGAGCTCACGCATCAGATCGAGGATTTCGGCCTCGGTGGTTACGTCAAGCGCGGTCGTGGGTTCATCAGCGATCAATAGGGACGGCGTGCACGATAGGGCCATCGCGATCATGGCCCTCTGCCGCATGCCGCCGCTGAGCTCGTGAGGATAGCGGTCGACAACGGCTTCAGCGTTCGGCAGTTCTACCCGCCGCAGGATGTTGATAGCGCGGTCGCGCGCTTCCTCCTTGCTAACGTCTTGGTGCAGTAGGATGGCCTCTACAATCTGGTTGCCGACCGTGTAGGACGGATTGAGGGACGTCATCGGCTCCTGGAAGATCATCGCGATCTCCCGGCCGCGGATACTGCGGATCTCGTGCCCTCGGGGGTCGAGGTCAGTGATGTTCACCTCGTCGAGAACCGTGTAGGTGTCTCCCTCGCGGCGGATGCGGTTCAGCAGGATCTCGCCTTTCACAATGCGCCCCGGCGGCAGGACCAGCCGCATGGCTGACAAGGCCGTGACGCTCTTGCCGCACCCGCTCTCGCCCACAATCCCCAGCACTTTGCCGTAGGGTATATCCAGATTCACGCCGTTCAGGGCTTTGGCCACGCCCACGACGGTGTAGAAGTACGTGTGGAGGTCTCTGATGCGAAGGACGAGCTCGGCCTCGGACGTCGGTGCGGCGTGCACGGGCTGCTGTTGTACCATAGCCAATTCCCTTTCTGCCTCAGATCGAGTAGGGATCGACGGCATCCCGCAGCCCGTCGCCCAACACACTGAACCCCAGCACTGTGATCACCACGCCGATTCCTGGCAGGATCAGCCACGGATGCTGGACCACAGTAGAGACCTGCTGTGAGTCACGCAGCAGCGCCCCCCAGCTTACCATCGGGGGCTGAATGCCCAGTCCAAGGAAGCTCAAGCTGGTCTCACCGAGGATCATGCCCGGGATAGCCAGTGCTGCGACGACGATGATGTGGCTCGCCGCGTTAGGCAGCATATGGACGAAGATGATACGCGCATTTGACGCGCCGGCGACAAGCGCTGCGCTCGTGAAGTCTGCCTGGCGGTAGGACATCACCTTGGCCCGGAGCTGGCGCGCAAGTCCTGTCCAGTTCACTAATGACAGGATCACGGTGATGAGGAAGTAGCGATGGAGCATTGTGAAGTTCTCGGAGACGTTGGGAAGCGCCGCCGCCAGGGCCGCCCACAGAGGGATCGTGGGGAAGGACTGGATGACCTCAATGACGCGCTGCATCGCATCGTCGATAGCACCGCCGTAGAAGCCGGACATTGTGCCGAGCACCGATCCCAGGAAGATTGTCAGCGCGATGCCCACCAGGCCAACGGTCATCGAAACCTGGCCCCCGACCAGCGTACGCGCAAACATATCACGACCTAAAGAGTCCGCACCCCAAACGTAGAGGCGGTCCGGCGGCGCAATCCCCATCAGATGCAGGTCATTCTGCCACCATAGTATCTTGTAGGTGTCGCCGCGCACGAAGAACTGGATAGGGATTCTGGTGTTCCTGTCGATCTCAAAGTCCCACTTGAACGTGGCTTGATTGAGCACCGTGGTCGTGGCGAAGGTATAGGGCCGCAGCCCAAGCTTGCCATCCGGGCCGACGAACGTGATCGGATCGGGCGGGCCGTAGATGTAATCAAGATTCTGCGTGTCATGGGCGTTAGGCGAAAGGAAGCCGGCGAAGATCACCACGAGATACATGATGGCCAGGATCACCATACCGCCCATCGCGAGTTTATTTCGACGAAACCGTAGCCAGATGAGCTGCCATTGCGACAATTCCCCTACATCGCTAGTTGGTTCCGCTGCCGCGACCGCCGCGCGAACAGGCGTGATTGTCTCTTCCGTCATAGCGTTCACCCTCTTCTTTGTCCGGCGTCTATTCGAACTGGATACGAGGATCCAGCCAGGCAAGGACAATGTCCGCCACCAGGTTGCCAACAACCAACAGCACCGCAAGGAACATCAGGAACGTGACCGCGAGGTACATGTCCTGTTGCAGGAGCGCATTGATGAAGAGCGGACCGGCGGTCGGCAAGTTGAGCACGATGGAGATGACGGTCTCGCCTGAGATGATGGCAGGGAAACTCATTCCAAAGACCATGACCAACGGGTGCAGGGCATTGCGTACGGCGTGCTTCCAGATGACCTTTCGCTCCGGCAGTCCCTTCGAGCGCGCGGTCTGCACGTACTGCATATTCAGCACGTCAAGCAAGTTGCCGCGCATCACACGGCTCAGCCAGGCGGTGCCGGATGCGCCGATGACGATGATGGGGATCCACAGGTGCCCGAGCAGGTCGACGAACTTGGCCCAGCTCCAGGCGGCATCGCGGAATCGCGAAGAGAACAACCCGCCGACCTCCATCCCCAGGGTGCGTTGGGCAAAGATCATAAGCACCAGCGCCAGCAGGAACCCGGGCACGGAGAGGCCTATGAACTGAAACAGCGTGATGGCATAGTCGGGGAGCGTATAGCGGTGCGTCGCCGAATAGACGCCCACAGTGATTGAGATGACCCAACTCACGACCAGCGATGTCAGGGTGAACATAAGCGTGTACCCTATCCGGGCACTTAGCAGCTCTCCGACATCCCGTTCGTACTGGAATGACCATCCGAAGTCACCCTGGACGAAGTTGGAGAACCATTTCCAGAACTTCACGTGCACCGGGTCATTGACGCCGTAGCGCTGTTCGAGTGCCTTAATCATGTCGACGGAGTAATCGCCGCCCAACGTGCGCAACTCGCGCAGCCGGAAGTCCAGATAAGATCCCGGGGGGAGCTCGATGATGAGGAAGCCGACGATCGCCACAAACAACAGCGTCACAAGAGCGTAGCCTGCTCTGCGGATGATATAGTTCAGCATGGTGCCCCGCCGACAGCCGTCTCCATCAAGAGTGAGGGGGAAGGGTGCGCCCCTCCCCCCTCACCTGTATCACCCAGCCGTTGGGATCAGTGTTCGTCCGGGTTGATGAACGCATACGTCTCGGGATTCGTGATCGCCGGAGATGGGATGATCCACGGGCAGATGAAGCCGTTCAGCGCCAACTCCTCGCGCGCCGGCACATTGATCAGGTCGTTACTGATGATGATGGGCAGCGGCTCATTGGCGACAGTGCCGATGAAGAACGGGCCGTCGTCGATGTGGATTCGGATCATGTCCCAGACCATATGGTGCCGCTTGATCTCGTCCGGCTCGACAATCGCGGCCTGGTATATCTCCTGCAGCTTCCATACGGGCTCGCCGATGAGATCGCGCTCGGTCGAGGCAAAGCGCGGCGGGTCGCGGTCCCAGGGACTCTTTTCCAGCTCCGTGTCCTCCTTGGCATGGCCGACGAACTGCAGCCGGTTACCGGACAGCGGTGACCAACGTGCCGGTTCATTGGGAACCAGCCAGCTCGGATAGAGGAGGTGGTTGGGCCCATCACCGACGCCCCACGGGTAACGGAAGTTGCCCTGGCCCGCCAGCCACATTGTATCGAAGTCCTCCGGTGCCATTGAGTTGAGGACGACTTTGAGGCCGGCCTTTTCCCATCCGGGGGCGACAAGCTCGAGGACCTGGATATCTATAGCTGAAGTGGTTGCCGGGAAGTCGATGCGGAGTTCATAGGGCTCGCCGTCGGGTCGCTCGCGCCAGCCGTCGCCGTTGACGTCGACCATGCCGATCTCGTCGAGCAGGGCCTTGGCCTTTTCGATGTCAAAGGCAACGTAGGCATCGCGGTGTTCGCGGTAGATCGCCTGGCCTTCCTCGCTGAAGGTGAACTCGCGGCACTTGGGGCTGTGCGTGCCGGTGGTCAGCTCGCCATAGCCGAAGTACTTAATCTTCTGCACCGACTCACGGTCGATGCAGTGCGAGATGGCCTGTTTGAACTTTGGCGTGCGGTGCAGAGCCCGCAGCGCCTCGTCCGGATTGTCGTTGTTGAAGAACCAGCACGGGCCCGTGCCGCCGCCGCAGTCCCAAAGCTCGATATGATAGTTACCCTTGTCCGCACCTTCCAGGAGCGTGGACATATCAGCCAACGCGGCGCCGGCGCCGTGGGGTCCGAAATCGATCTCGCCGTTGAGTATGGCGAGAATCTGGGCCTCCTTGTTGGCGATACCGGTCTCGTTGATCCGGTCGATGTAGGGTAGCTGGTTGCCATCGGTATCGACGGCGTAGTAGTAGGGATTGCGAACCCATACGCGCTTTACGGTTGCCTCATACGATTCGCACATCCAGGAGGTTAACGTGGGACACTCTGGATTCTCGCGGAAGGTCATCTTAAGATCGTGCTCCAGGAAGTCCTTGACGTTGCTGTTGTAATCGGGGTGGAACTGCTTCAGGTAGTGGGCAGGGGCGATCCAACGCGGGCCAATGCCGGCATTGACCCACATCGCCAACCGACCCTCGGTCAGGGGCGACGGCGCCACATACTTGATCTTGAGCGTTGTGTCATCGATCTTGATGAACTTCGCCAGCTCGCCACCGGCCTGCCCGAAGTCGGGCGGCGCGTCCGAGTGCTCGACGTTGTTGACCAGGTCGTCCCACCAGTATAGCACGTCATCTACCGTGCATGGCTCGCCATCGGACCACTTAAGGCCCTTGCGGAAGTAGAGCGTCCACTCGCTGGCATCGGCGTTGGACTCCCACTCCTCAACCATTCCGGGGGCGATGCCCAGACCGTCATCGATCCAGCGCAGTGGCGAGTGGCCATACTGGCATTCGTGCCACCAGTTGCCCAGACTTGAGTGGTAGACGCGCATTGTACCGCCGTACTGGCCAACGTCGTGTACCGGGGAGAGGACCAGCGGGTTCATGGGGAGCCGCTCATCGACCGTGGGCAGTTCACCCGCCGCTACCTTCGCGGCCAGCATCGGTGCTTCCTTGTACTTGGTGCCCGCGACCATTGTCGGGACGGGCGTCCCCGTGGGGCGCGGGGTCGGTTGGACAACAGGCTTCGGGGTTGCCGTGGCTGCAGCCGGGGCCGTCGTTGGTTCGACGGTAGCTACCTCCTCGGTGGCCTGTGGCCCGCATGCTGACAGGACGAAGCTTGCCGCGCCCATGGCAGCAGTATACAGGAACTGTCGACGATTCATCTTTACGGCCATATGCATATCCTCCTGTGACTGTTGACTATAAAGCCTTTGACCACAAAGTCCGACCGCAGCCGGCACACTGCGTTAGCAGCCATCTTATCTCACCGAGCAATGAGGCAGGGCAGCATTCCAGTTGGAAATGTTCTTGGGGCACAGCCATTCATCTGTGGCAGTGAAGGTTTCTTGTCGGCTTCCATAGGGTCGAGTGAAGGATTGACTAATGGTGATAATAATACACCAGCTCCTGGGCAATGTCAACGTGTGGTATCCACGTTCAACTGGATGATGGACACCAACTCAGCCGTGTGGCCAGGCACGAATCCTGTGGACCACTGCCTGCGCCCTAGTTGCTTAATGTCCGAATGTAATGTAAGCTGCAGCATTGTAACCAAGGCGCTAGGACGCCGCAGCCAATGTGGTGCTGTTCCAGATGGGCCTGACGGCAGGCCATTGGCACGCCTGGGCAAGGTGCAGCCAAGGAGCAAATTAACGCCAGCCTGTCTGTATGCAGCGGGAGTGGCTGTGATGCGCCGCTGATGTGATCTGACCAAATGTGGCTATTCCGCTAGGCGAATCAAGGAGGTCGATATGGACAAAGTGAGGTTTGCGATTGTCGGCGTAGGTGGTATTGGCACGGCGCACGGGCGAGCGATGCAGTCCGTTCCCGAGGTCGAATTGGTCGGGCTCTGCGACATCATCCCTCAGAAGATGGATGCCTTCGAAGAAGAGCTTGGCAAGCCGATGAAGAAGTACGCCAAGTTCGAGGAGCTCTGCCAGGACGACGAGATTGAGGCGATTTTCGTCGGCACCCCCAACCAGGTCCACGTCCCCGTCATCTTGAGCGCAGTCGGGAATGGCAAACACGTGATGAGCACCAAGCCGCTGTCCAGCTCCAAGGAGGCCGCCCGGGAGGCTGTAGAGGCCGCCGAGGCCGCCGGTGTCGTGAACAGCATGTCGCTGACGATGCGCTTCAGCAACACCGTGCAGTACTTGGGTAAGCTCTGCCGCGGGGGTGAGCTCGGTGAGATGTATTACGCGCGCGCACGAAGCATTCGGCGGGCCGGCATACCCGACTGGAATCTCGGCTTCATCGAGGCCGGCGGCGGTGCCTTCCGCGACATGGGCGTCCATGTCCTGGATTCGTCGTGGTGGCTGCTTGGACAGCCGAGGCCTGTCAGCGTTACCGGCGTTGGAGGTGCCAAGTTTGGCCCCGTCGGCAAGCACTATTGGGATTTCCGCCAGCCGCCCGAGGAGTACTGGTCGAAATACGACTCTGATGACTACGCTGGTGGCATCGTCCGTTTCGACAACGGCACCGGGCTGATCGTCGAGAGCTTCTGGGCTAGCCACCAGTCGCCCGAAGTGCAGATTGAGCTCTTCGGCACCGAGGCCGGCGCTCGCCTGAGCCCACTCACGCTTTACAAGACCGTCAACGGCGCACCGCATGACACGGTCGTCGACATCAAGGATGCGCAGGTCGACTACGCCAGAAGGATCTTCGGCCACTTCGCCGACTGCGTGCGCAACGGTACGCCCGAGGAGGCCCCATTGCGCCACGGCCTCATCGTCCAGGAGATGATGGAAGCCATGCTCGAGAGCGCTCAGACGGGCAAGGAGATCCGGTTCGACTAGGAGGACACCATGCGCAAGGTTCGTGCTGGGATCATCGGTTTTGGGCATATGCATGTCAACGATGTCGCGGCTCACTATGCGGAGCATCCGCAGGTGGAGTGGGTAGCCTGCGCTGATACGGTTCCGTTTCGCCCGGAGATGCGGGATGCACCCTACACGCGGGTCTGGAACATGCAGCACGCACTGAGGGACCTTGGCGTTCCCAAGGCCTATAGCGACTATCACGAGATGCTGGAGAAGGAGACGTTTGACCTCATCATCGTGCAATCCGAAGTCGTCCAGCATCCCGCTATCGTCGAGGCATGTGCCGCGGTGGGGGCCAGCGTCTGCGTCGAGAAGCCCATGGCAAACACGCTCCCCAACGCGCTACGCATGGTGCGGGCCTGCAAGGCCGCGGGCACCACGATGATCGTCAACTGGCCGCTGACCTGGTCAACGGTGGCCCGCAAAGCCAAGGAACTGCTTGACGACGGCGTAATCGGTCGGGTCCTGGAGGTGAAGTGGCGGTCCGGGCACACCGGTCCACTAGGACCGGGCGCAGCACACGATGGCGTGAGCGAGGTGGCGGCGCCGATGACGGGTCCGGAGCGGGGCGCCACATGGTGGCACCAGGCCGATATGGGCGGCGGCGCGATGCTGGACTACTGCTGTTACGGCGCCATGGTCGCTCGCTGGTACATCGGTGAACAGGCCGTGGCGGCCCTGGGGATGAAGGCCAATCTGAACAGTCATTGGGGTGATGCCGACGACAATGCGGCGATGTTGGTTCGCTTCCCCGGCGCGATCGCGCTCCTCGAGGGAACGTGGACGACGTGGGATCACGGTGTCCCCACGGGGCCGATTGTCTATGGGACGACGGGCACGATGGTTGCTGACCGCAAGGGTGCAGACCAAGTGGTGCGCGTGGAGCGCGGCCACGGGCAGACAGAGATCTATGTTCCGGACCCGCTGCCGGCAGGACGTGATGGGGTAGCCGCGGAGATTGTACACCATCTGGAGACCGGGGAGCCGGTGCATCAGACGCTGGAGATGATGTTTAACCTGGAGGCAATGGCCATCCTCGACGCAGGCGTGCGTTCGGCGGCCACGGGCAGACTCGAAGTCGTCGACAGCGCCACGTGGAGCATCGGGTAGGGCGATTGTCCATCAGATATCTGGACTGAGGAGGAGAACTATGGCAAAGAGTTATCGGCTCGGGATAATCGGTGTCTCTCATATGCATGTGAATAGCCTGATCGATGATTTCGCCGCGCTCCCCAACGTGGAATGGGTCGCGTGCGCCGACACAGTGCCGGTTGTGCCGACGACGACACTCAAGCCGGCCAGTCGACCATCGAGTATCCGGCGCGCTCTGGAGCATACGGGGGTCCCCAAGGTCTACGAAGACTACCACGAGATGCTGGACCGCGAGGCCTTCGATATCATCATCTTCTGTCCTGAGAACGCACGCCACGGCGAGGTCGCCGAGGCGATCGCCTCGAAGGGCATCCATATGGTCACTGAGAAGCCGATGGCGGCATCGCTTCCGGAAGCGCTGCGTATGATGCGAGCGGTGCAGGCCAACAATGTTGAGTTGATGGTGAACTGGCCCACGACCTGGCATGCGCCGGTACGAAAGATGAAAGACCTCATCGATGAGGGCATGATCGGCGATGTATGGGAGATCAAATGGCGCAACGGGGCGTCGATGGGGCCTCTGTCCTACTCCAAGGGCGAAGATGCCTGGAACGATGTGGAGAAGGGCGCCGAATGGTGGCACCAGTCCGCGCTTGGCGGCGGCGTGCTGCTTGACTACTGCAGCTATGGCGCGTGTCTCGCGCGGTGGATGATCGGCGAGCCGGCCGTCGCGGCTATGGCAATGAAAGCAAACATCACGAGCCGGTACGGGGATGCTGAGGACAATGCGATCGTCACCGTGCGTTTCCCGAAGGCTCTGGCGATTCTCGAGGGTACGTGGACGACACCGAATGCCGGCATCCCAACGGGCCCGATCGCCTACGGCACCCGCGGGACGATGGTGGTTGACCGGACAGGGGTGAAGGTTTTCACGTCGCCCAGCTACTATGGTACTGAGCCCGATCTGGTCGCTGAAGGAGACCCCTTGCCCGAGGGACGGGCGACGCTTGCCGAGGAGTTCATCCACCATCTTGAGACGGGGGAGCCGCTGCATCCTACCCTGCAGTTGCAGCACAATATCGAGGCTATGGCGATCCTGGACGCCGGGATTCGCTCCGCCGCCAGCGGGAAAATGGAGCTGGTGAATACGCCCACCTGGTGTATTGGGTAGGCCGAAGTAACGAGGGACAAGGGATAGGTGAGAGGGGGGCACCGGAGGAGGTGCCCCCATTCTACTCCTATAGGGAGGCGAACTGATGAGTAAGACATATCGACTCGGCGTGCTCGGGGTATCTCACGGGCACGTCAACACCCTGATCGACGCGTTCAAGGCGCTGCCCAGTGTCGAGTGGGTCGCCTGCGCCGACACCGTTCCGTCGGTGCCCAAGAAGCCATCTTGGCGACCGGCTCAGATCCTCAGGTCACAGGAGAGAGCCGGCATCCCGAAGGTCTATCAGGACTACCGTGAGATGCTCGAGAAGGAGTCGTTCGACATCATGCTCTTCTGCCCGGAGAATGCGCAGCACGGCGAGGTTGCCGAAGCGATCGCCGCCAAGGGCATCCATATGATCACCGAGAAGCCAATGTCCGCCAGCCTGCCCGATGCGCTGCGGATGGTGAGGGCGGTGAGGGCTAACAACGTCGAATTGGTGGTCAATTGGCCGACGACGTGGAATCGAGCCATCCGCAAGATGAAAGAGTTGATCGATGCGGGTGCGATCGGTGAGCTGTGGGAAGTGAAATGGCGCAACGGGGCATCGATGGGCCCGCTTTCCTATGCGCAAGGCGCGAATGCCTGGTCGGATGTTGAGAAGGGCGGTGAGTGGTGGCACCACGTCTCTGCGGGAGGTGGGGCGCTGCTGGACTACTGCTGTTACGGGGCGTGCCTCGCGCGATGGTTCGTCGGGGCGCCCGCCGTGTCGGTGACCGCGATTCGGGCGAACATTGCCAGCCAGTATGGTGACGCAGATGATAACGCCATCATCGCAGTTCGTTTCCCACGGTCGCTGGCTATTTTGGAGGGCACGTGGACCACGTGGAACGCCGGTGTCCCGACGGGCCCGATTGCCTATGGCACGCGGGGAACGATCGTTGCAGACCGCGGAGTGGTGCAAGTCTTCACCACACAGAGCTACGGACGGACGGAACCGGATATGGTGAGCGAGGGAGATCCCCTGCCCGAGGGACGTGCGACGCTCGCAGAGGAGTTCATTCATCATCTCGAGACCGGTGAGCCGCTGCACCCCACACTGCAATTGCAGCACAACATTGAGGCCATGGCGATCCTCGATGCGGGGATACGTTCAGCAGCCAGCGGCAAGATGGAGCTGGTGGACACGCCGACTTGGTGTATTGAGTAGTCGGATGGTCAGGTCAGAACACCCGATGACGCGGGGAGTGCGGATGCTGATGGAGAAGCAGGTGACGTTTGTTCCGCACCTGTATCCGTATGAAGAACACGGCGGGACGCGCCACGCCGCCACCTGCCTGGGCGCAGATGAGCACTGCGTGATCAAGACGTTGGTGATGGAGCCTGACGGGGGGCGTCCCTTCCTGGTCCTTATGCACGGCGATCGCGAGGTGTCCACGAAGATGCTTGCGCGCGTGCTTGGGGTCAAGACAGTAACGCCGTGCAGCACCGAAAAGGCTGAGAGGGTTACGGGGTATCAGGTAGGCGGGATCAGTCCATTCGGAACCCGCCAGCCGATGCCAGTGACCGTGGAAGAGACGATTCTGAGCCTCGAGCGGATCTACATCAACGGCGGGAAGCGCGGATTCCTGGTCGAGGTCGCACCTGCGGACCTGAGTAAGGTGCTACAGCTACGGGAGGTACGTGTCGCAATCGAGGGTTAGCGATTGCTCTGATGGGGCTCGTAGGGATGGTGCCGCTGGCCTGCAAGAGGTCACGCGACACGGTCACTACGAGCCCCAATGGATGTGCACGGTGTGGCGCAGGCATTACTGCGCAGCCGGCTGCACCTGCAGGAATGACCAGACGGTACCGATACCAATCCCCTTCATGTACTGCCATCCTGCGTACTTCTCCGGGAGGTAGGCATACGTTCCATTGGGCGCCATCAGCGGGATCATGGGCAGCACCTCAGAGAACTGCTCCTGAATTGACATACCCAGGGCTTCTTGTTGGGCGGGATCGCCTTCGCTGAGATAGGCGGTCACAAGCTGTTCCAGCTGGGCGTCGACTGTGCCAGAGAGGTTGGCCCACCCAAGGCCGTTGGGGTCGGATACCATGTAGCGCAGGAAGCTCCTCTGCGTCTGCACATCGCCAGGCCAACTGAAGAGCGCGATATCGTAATCCGGATTGGGGATGGCACGATAGTTGGGCCACATCAGACTCAATTGCGTGCTGGTATCCACGCAGTTGGCGTGAGCCTCGATGCCGATATCCTGAAGCCATTGGACAATGAGATCGGTGGCCTGCACCTCGAGGGGCCTGTCGGAATTGCACAGTACTGCATAGTCCATTGGCTGGCCCTGCCATTCCCGTACGCCATCACCATCGCTATCCAGCAGGTCCGCGAACTCAAGCAACGTTCTGGCCGCATCCGGGTCGTAGAGCGGCATAACGCCCACTGCCCAAGGGAGCTCGCTGTGGTAGTAGCTTGAAGGCAACACCTTGCCCCGACCGAGAAGGACGTCCTTGACCAGCGTATCGTAGTTGATGGCCAGAGAGATAGCTTCCCGCACACTATCCTGGTCGAAGGGGGGGCGTGAACCATTTGTATAGAGGATGTAGCTCAGTGTGTTGGGCCCTTCAGCCAGGTCGATCCGCCGTATCCGCTCCAGCTGACCAGCCTGCGTTGGATCCATTGCCGCGAGCGAGGCTCCCGCCGTACGCTTCCGCAACTCATCGGCCTGCTGTGCACGACTGGGGACAACCTTGACGATCATGTTCGCCACGCGGGGGATACCCCTGAAGTAGTCCCTGTTGGCCTCGAAGGTGTAGGATTCGCCGGGGACGACGGAAGTGAGCTTGTACGCGCCCGTGCCGACCGTTGCCTGGAACTGGCCAAGCTGTGGGTCGTTGGGCGCCTGACCCTGCCAGATGTGAGCGGGCAGAATGTAGGCGGTGGTCAGCGCTTCGTTCAAGAAGAACGGGCTAGGCTGTCGCAGCGTAACGTCGACGACATAGTCACCGCGCGCTTCCACCTTGTCCACAAGGCCCAGGGCTTCAAGCCGGTTCGCCTGGACGAGGAACTGATAGGAAAAGAGCACGTCCTCCGAGGTGAAGGGCTCACCGTCGTGCCATTTGACGTCCTGGCGCAAGGTGATGGTCCACACAGACCCATCCTGGTTCGGGGTCGCGTTGGTAGCCAACGATGGGACGGGCGTAGAGCGTATCGTACACCCAGCCTGTCATCCAGAATCCTGTGGCTGTTCGGTAACCCAGCGGGGTAAGGGGACCCTCGTCAGTTTCGATGAGGACGACCAGTGGCTCATTGGTGTCCGATGCGCCACAGGCCGAGAGCAGCAGCGCTGCTAGTGTTGTGAGCACGATGAACAGATACAGCGGACGCTTCATACCAGCAAGCTCCTTGCAGACTGAGCCCTAGCCGGGCTCTCTGGAATATGGCAAACCAAGCTATTGTAGCACAAACACGTCGATTGCCGACAGCGCCTGCAGGCATGGTTGTTGTGAATGTTCTGGCAAATGCTCTCCCGATCAACGGCCTGAACACGGGTGAGATATCTGACCGTTTCCCGATCCACTTTGTGCCGGCGGGTTATGTGTTTTCAATCTGGGGTCTGATCTACGTTGGCCTGATTGCGTTCACGATCTACCAGGCGCTGCCATCCCATCGCGCGAATACCCACGTTGCCCGGATGGGATACCTCTATGTTCTGAGCAGTGTGGCGAACATCCTCTGGATCTTCCTCTGGCACTACACCCGGTTCGTGCTAACAGTGCCTGTGATGCTCATCATTCTCGCCTCGTTGGTGTTGATCCTCTTGAAGCTATGGTCCGGGCGGCGCGACATGACGGTAGCCGACCGGTGGGCACTCTACGTGCCCTTTAGCATCTATCTGGGCTGGATCAGTGTGGCTACGGTTGCCAACATCACCCAGCTTCTGTACACCCTGAACTGGGGTGGGTGGGGGATCGGCTCGCAGGCGTGGGCTGTGATCATGTTGCTGGTTGCAGCAGCTATCGCCGTGGCGATGAGCCTGCACCATGCCAATGGTGCTTATGTCGCAGTGTTCGTCTGGGCCTACATTGGCATTGCCCTGAAGCACTGGGCTACGCCTACTGTGGGAGTGACGGCTGGGGCGTTGGCGGGACTCTTGGCTGTCGCGTGGGCCTTCAGTATGTACCGTCGCTCCGCCATCTGGGCGCGGGCCTAGCATCCTGCGGTCGAGTTCAATCGGAAGCACGAAAGCGTCCGGAGTCCTGTCTCAGGCTCCGGGCGCTTTCCCTGTCGTCACTTCAGCGCTTCCTGACCGGAGAACTGCCGGTTGGGTGAGAGGCTATTGAGGATCTCCCTGTCTGAGGCACTCGGCGCGGTCTGTGTGACCATACGCGCCAGAAGCTCACCAACGCCTGGTCCCAACATGAAGCCTTGCCCGCACATACCGATGGCGACCAAGTAGCCCTCTGCAGCCGGCGACCAGCCCACAATAGGCGCTCCATCCGGCGTCATAGGATAGAGACCGCGCCAGGTGCGCCGCACGCGCAGGTTCGCCAGGGTGGGCATCAGAGCCACCATGCGCTGAGCGATCAGGGGCAGGAAAGCACTTGTCTCGCGACGATCGAAGCCGACGATGGGCGGGTCAGGTGTCAGGCAGAAGACGACCTGACCTGTCGTCAGTTGGTAGAAGTAACAGTTGGACGAGCCCTGAGCTGGTCGGATGTCCACGACCATCGGCTTGAGAAATGGCGCTACGGGCTCGGTGATGCCTGCTTCATGCGAGTCAGGCATCACGGGGTGAGCGGCACCGACGAGTGCATCGACATCGCCTGACCAAGCTCCTGCAGCGTTCACCACAATCGGCGCGGCATAGGTCGCCCGTTCGGTTACCACCCCTGTGACGCGGTTTTCATCTCTGGATATCGCGGTCACGTGTTCCGAGAAGTGAAAGCTCGCTCCAGCGCGTATCGCCGTTTCATAGAATGCGTGCCCGGCGAGCAGCGTCGAGCAGTGTCCATCGTCGGGTGAGTAGGTGCCGCCCAGAAGCCCGTCGGGGTTGAGGGAAGGCACCACGTCGAGTAACTCTGCGGCGTCGAGCCAGTCGATGTTCAGGCCGAGCCCGTGTTGGATGGTCAGCACGTCCTTCAGAGTCTGAGCCTCGGGATCCTGGTAGGCAACAAACGTATAGCCCCCGCTGGTCCACTCGATGTCCTGGCCATAGGTCTCGCGCCACGTGGAGAACACTTCCAGGCTGCGCAGGCAGAGCCGGATCTTCGCGGGATCGGAGTGGGTGGCGCGGACGCCGCCGATTGCGGCCTTGTGGGAGCCCTGACCGGGGCTGGGGGCCCGGTCGAGGACCAGGACGTTCAGGCCAGCCTCGGCCATCGCCAGCGCAGTCGGCAGACCAACGCTGCCCGCGCCAATGATGATGGCATCGTGAAGGCTCTCGGCCTTGCTCATCACGCGTCCTCCTGCACACCGGCAAATGTGCCCAGGGGGACCTCGACGAAGAGCGGTCGGCGGGTCCCCACC
>JAKJAE010000269.1 GCA_022707665.1 Chloroflexota bacterium | reverse complement strand
GCCCGCCGAACCAGATGTGGACGCCCATCAGCTCGTTATCGAACTGCGTGAAGGCCACGGGTCCACCGCGGTTCACCGTGTGGTGGGCGATGAGCGGGCAGACCGCATCGAACCAGGCACGGGCCTTCTCCAGGAAGGTCGGGTGCAGGTAGGAGATGGAGGGCAGCCCGAAGGGCTTGCCCTCAAGGGTGTGAGCCTGAACCTCAGGGTAGTGCGTGAAGAGCCATTCGGGGAGGCCCCCGTAGATCAGCTCCGAGTACTGGTAGGGGCCCGGCCGTGCGATCACGTAGAGCCCGGCAGCTTTCGCTGCCTCGAAGAAGGCCTCCAGGTCGGTGATCCCGTCGCCCGCATCGAAGACGAAGCGGCCTTCCTCAGGCTCGTGGATCAGCCAGGGAATGTAGGTTGCCAGGCAGTTCCCACCGGCTTCCTTGAAAAGCGCCATGCGCCGCTGCCAATCGGCCTTCGGCACGCGGAAGTAATGGAACTCGCCGGAGTTCAGATAGATCGGGGAGTCGCCGATCCAATAGCAGGTCCGATCATAGCTGATCGGTTTCATGGCTGTGCTACCTCCTTGCCGCGTCATTGCGCCTGTGTTGGGAAGTGTACAGCGAATCGGGAGCGAGGCGAACTGCGCCAGGGCTTGACGTCAGACTGTGTCGGTCGTACAATGTGAACAGATGCTCGAGGTTGATCATATGTGCAGCGTGAGGTACGGTGAGCGTTGGACTTGAGGATCATCGGCTCCTCTACCGTATTGCACGGGCGTACTATGTGGAGGGGCAGACCCAACAGCAGATCTCAGAGCGCTTCGGGGTGTCGCGCCCCAAAGTGTCGCGGCTGTTGCAGCGAGCGCGCGACATGCGGGTCGTGAACATCACACTGGTGCCGCCGCCCGGTGGCCACGCGGACCTGGAACACGGGCTCGAGCAACGCTACGGCCTCGACGAAGCCATCGTAGTCCCGATTTCCGATCCTGATGACCCCGACTCCATCGCCCTTGAGCTGGGCCCCGTGGCTGCTGATTGCCTGCTCCGCCTACTGGAGCCGAACTGCACTCTGGGTTTGGCGTGGGGACGCTCGCTTCTGGCGATGGTTGAAGCGCTCCCGGCACGCCCTACTGCGGGTGTCACGGTCGTCCAGTTGAATGGAGGCCTCGGGCCGGTGGGAATGCTTGAGCACTCTGCAGAACTGGCGCGGGCTGCGGCTCAAAAGCTCTCCGCCCGGCTGCAGCTCGTGCCCGCGCCAGGAATCGTCTCCACAGTTGAGGCTGCCCGTGTTTTGCGCGCTGACGCCCAGATCTCGAGCGCCCTGGCGATCGGTGCGTCCGCGGACATCGCCGTTGTTGGGCTGGGCGTCCCCACGCCTGAGTCGGTCCTGTTGAGCAGTGGGTCCATCATCACCTCTGAGGACCTGGAGGCTCTGGCAAAGGCTGGCGCCGTGGGTGACATCGTTCTGCGCTATCTCGACGCTGAGGGGGCTCCCGTCCACCTGCCCCTGAATGAGCGGATTATCGGCGTGACACTGGATGAACTCGCATCCATCAAACGCGTGGTAGGTATTGCGGGAGGTATCGGCAAACGGAAGATCATCCGGTCGGCGCTGCTGAGTGGGCTGCTTGGCACTCTGATCACCGATCAGACGACGGCTGAGTGGCTTCTGTCGGATGAAGCGGAACAGAGATCAGGGGGCTAGATGAACGAGGAACCGAAGAGTGTCCTGATCGAGCGAGCGCGGGAGGTCATCGCCCGCGAGGCCATGGCAGTGGCAGCTCTGGGAGATCAGATGGGCGATGGTTTGGCGGACGTGGTACAGGTGCTGCTCGACTGCACCGGCCACGTGTTGGTGACCGGCGCGGGGACCTCCTTTGCGATGGCGGAGCGGTTCGCGCACCTGCTCTCGTGCGTGGGCACCCCGGCCCTGCCGATCAGCGCCGCGGATGCACTCCACGGCGGCGCCGGCGCAGTTCGCAAGGGCGATGTGGTCTACGTGATCTCCAAAGGCGGTCAGAGTGCCGAGGCAAATGCCTTCGCGGAGATTGCGAAGGCGCGCGGCGCCACAATCGTGGCACAGACGGAGGATCCGGCGTCACCTTTGGCGGCGTTGGCCGACGCAATCTTCCTCGTGCGAGCCGTCGGCGAGATCGATCCCTATGGGATGATTGCCACGGGCAGCTCGCTTGTGGCAGGCGCAGCGGGCGATGTGCTCTGCACGCTGTTGCTGGAGGCGCGCGGGTATACGAAGGAAGCGTTCGGCGCGACGCATCCCGGCGGCGCCGTGGGGAAGATGCTGGGATAGTCGGGAGGGCGGCGGAGAGACGAGGTGAGCGCGGGTACCGCGCTCACCCTTTGCAAGGTTTCCGCACCTTGCGAAGGGACAAAGGAGTATCGATGAAGGCTGCGTTCTTGGTAGGCAGAGAGACGTATGAGGTACGTGATGCGCCGGAGCCAGTGCCTCCAGAGGATGGCCTCGTGTTGGCAGTGGAGGCGTGCGGTGTCTGTGGCTCGGACCTGCGCCGCTGGCGCGAGGGGCCGCCGGAAGGGGCGAGTAGCCTTGAGGGCTTGCCGGGGATCATCGCTGGTCACGAGATTGGCGGCACCGTGGTCGCGGTGGGATCGGCAGTGCGCGACTACGCTGTTGGGGATCGCCTCGCGATCGCGCCTGACATCCATTGTGGTACCTGTTGGTATTGCCGTCGTGGACTCTACAATCTCTGCGACGAGCTGCACTTCCTCGGGATCACGCCGGGATACCCTGGGGGGTTCGCCGAGCGGTTGGCACTGACGCGCGAGGTGCTCGATCTGGGGATCGTGCATCGCATCCCTGAAGGGCTTTCCGGCCTGCACGCAGCGCTTGCTGAGCCACTGAGTTCGGTGCTGGCGTGTCACGCGAAGGCCGGTACCGACGTAGCTGACACGGTGGCGATCATGGGAGCAGGGCCGATTGGCTGTCTCCATGCGGTGGTCGCCAAGTTGCGCGGCGCGCGTGTTATTATCTCGCAGCGCAGCGAGGTGAGGCTTGCCCTTGCCCGGCGCTTTGAGCCTGACGTCGCGCTCGGTCTTACGGGTGAGCCGTTCGTCAGGCGCATTCGCGAGCTCACGGGTGGGCGTGGGGCAGATCTGGTCGTTGTTGCCAATGGTGTTGCCTCTGCGGTGGTGGATGCTGTCCAGGCAGTACGCAAGGGCGGTCGCGTGGTGCTCTTCGGCGGACTGCCGAAGGCCGATCCGCGGGTCATGATCGATGCCAACCGGATTCACTACGGCGATATCGAGCTGGCAGGGGCGTTCTCGTACCATCCCACGATGCATGCGCTGGCGCTGGATCTCTTGCAGCGCGGCGTGATCCCAGCGGACAGGCTGATTACGCACGTTTTCCCGCTCGATGGGATCGCGGAGGCGTTTGGGGCAGCCGCCTCGGGGGCTGGGCTTAAGGTCGTCATCACGCCGTAGCGAGGAGGGTTGCCATGATCGGACTCAACGCAGATCTGGTGGTTCGCGAGGCTGAGGGCCGTCCGGTGCGAATTGGCCTCGTCGGCGCCGGGCAGATGGGGACGGACGTTGTCGCCGAGGCGCAGATGATGAAAGGCGTCGAGGTCGTCATCACGGCCGATATCGACCTGACGCGGGCTCGGTCAGCCTACTCCATCGCGCGCGTCGATGCTGAGGTTGTCGAGGCCTCGGCGGCAGCCGAAGCGGATGAAGCTGTTACTGCAGGTAGACGCGTCTACACGTCTGACTACCGCGTAGTGGCCGAGATGGCTACTGTGGATGTCCTCCTGGAGGCCACAGGGGTACCGGAGGTCGGCTCACGTGCTGCCTTGCATGCCGTGCGCGCCGGCAAACACCTGGCGATGATGAACGTGGAGACCGACATCACGGTTGGGCCACTGCTGAGGTGGTATGCGGAACAGAAAGGGGTGCTGTACGCGTTGGCTGCGGGTGATGAGCCCGCCGCGTGCAAGGAGCTCTATGACTTCGCTGACGCCCTTGGCTTCACGATCGTTGCGGCTGGCAAGGGAAAGAACAATCCCCTCGATCGCCATGCCAGGCCGACTGATCCGGCCTGGGCTCAGGAGGCCGCGCGTCGTGGCCTGAGCCCAAACATGCTGATCGAGTTCGTCGATGGCAGCAAGACGATGATAGAGATGGCCGCTGTGTCGAACGCTACGGGCCTGGTGCCTGACGTGCGTGGCATGCACGGCCCGGAGACCCACCGCGATCTCCTCGAGACGGTTTTCCGCCTTCGCGAGGATGGCGGCATCCTCAACCGGATGGGCGTCGTGGACTACGGCGTTGGGAAGGTGGCGCCAGGGGTCTTCCTGGTTGTGCGAACCGATCATCCCCGGCTTCGCGAAGCGATGGTGCTGCGCGATATGGGCCGAGGGCCCTATTACACGCTTTTTCGCCCCTATCACCTCTGTTCGATCGAAGTGCCACTGACGTGTGCGCTGCTGGCGGTCCGGCGACGGTCGAACATGGCTCCACTGGACCATCTCGCATCCGAAGTGTTCGCCGTGGCCAAGCAGGATCTGAGTCCGGGCGCTGTGCTCGATAGCATCGGTGGAAATCTGTACTATGGCCTCATAGACCGGTACGAGGTCGCGCGCGAGGCGCGGCTGTTGCCC
>JAKJAE010000268.1 GCA_022707665.1 Chloroflexota bacterium | reverse complement strand
AACACGCGACCCCAGCCCTCGCGCTGGGGCTCTTCGAGGCAAATGAGTGGGCGCCCACCGGCCCCCTCGCGGATCTGAACCGCGCTATGGCTGATGAGATCCGCGCGGTGATGGCCGAGGGCGACTTCCGCGCAAAGAAGAACGAGACCCTGGTGCTCTACACTCAGGGACGCCTCCCTGCTAGACGCATCATCCTCGTCGGTCTGGGCAAAGCAGAAGATCTGTCGCTGAACGGTATCCGACAGGCTGCTGCGACGGCAGCGACAAAGGCACGCGACTTGGGGCTCTCCGAGTTGAGTGTGCTGCTGCTCGGGCACGATCGAGACGGAATCGGCAGCGACAAGGCGGCGGAGGCCATTGCGGAAGGCGCCATCCTCGGAAGCTATGTCTTCCGCGAGCTCAAGACGGAGGACAACGGCGTTCGACCGGCAATCGAGAAACTGGTGATTGTCGCTCCAGAAGCACCCTCGTTGAGCGAAATCGAGGCCAGCATCCGCGTCGGGCACGTCATTGCTGAGTCTACCGCAGTCGCTCGGGACCTCATCAACCGACCTGCCAATATTGCGACGCCCTCCCACATCGTCGCCGCAGCCCAGGATATTGCCGAAGGTACCGGTCTGGCATGCCACGTCCTGGACAAGGCCAAGATGGCTTCGCTCGGTATGCACCTCCTTCTCAGTGTAAACCAGGGCGGCAATGAGCCCGCCCAGATGGTCATCCTGGAGCACAATGCCGACCGCACCGATCTTCCCTGCATCGCACTGGTGGGCAAGGGCATCACGTTTGATACGGGAGGTATCTCGCTGAAACCCGCACAGGGTATGGAAGCGATGAAGGGCGATATGGGTGGAGCCGCGGCTGTCCTCGGCGCGATGCGCGCTGTGGCGCTCCTGGGTCTGCCGCTGCGCGTCGTCGGCTTGACACCTCTCACCGAGAACATGCCCGATGCTCAGGCCACACGACCGGGGGACGTTGTTCGATCGCTCAAGGGCCTCACCGTCGAGGTCATCAGCACTGATGCAGAGGGTCGCATGATTCTCGCCGATGCGCTCACGTATGCGGGCAAGTACCAGCCCGACGCGATATTCGATATCGCCACACTGACGGGGAGCCGAATCATCGCGCTGGGCGATCACGCCGCTGCCGTGATGGGCGACGATCACCTGATCAAGCGTCTGACGACAGCAGGAGAAACAACCGGCGAGCGCGTTTGGCCGCTCCCCCTGTTCGAGGCCTATGGAGAGCAGCTCAAGAGCGAAGTAGCTGACCTTCGAAACGTCGGAGGACGCGAAGCCGGCAGCATCACCGGAGGGTTCTTCCTGAGCCGGTTTGTGCCCGAAAACACGCCGTGGGTCCACATCGACATTGCTGGACTGTCACTGACGGAGAAAGCGACGCCCTACGCCCCCAAGGGAGGGACCGGATTCGGTGTCAGGCTGTTCGTTGAGATGCTTCGCCGCTGGAAGGCCAATGAATAGCATCGGCTCAACCGTCGACCAGACCGCTGCGGGCTCGAAGACGGTCCGCGAGCTAACCGATGCGATGAACGCCTTCGTGGAGGCGATGGGGTGGTACCGGCCTGACTCCCCTTTCACACAGTCGCCGCGTAACATCGCGATCTCACTGAGCCTGGAAGCCGCAGAAGTCCTGGAGCATTTCCAGTGGGGTGAGGACGCCGATGCCCGGGCCCTGGCACAGGAACTGGCCGATGTGATGCTGTACCTGCTACAACTGGCCTACCTCACCGACGTCGACTTGGCCCAAGCCGTCGAAGAGAAACTTGCGATCAACTATCGCCGTTTCGGTCCACGCCAACCAGAACTACCCCACACGACCGAATGACCGGCAGGACTGACTACCTTAGGAACCAGGGAAGAGAGACACGATGGCTGACTTTCTGACACCCCAACAAGAGGACTTCTCCAAGTGGTATAACGAGATCGTCCAGAAGGCTGATCTTGCGGACTACTCGCCCGTTCGGGGCAGCATGGTGATCAAACCCTATGGCTATACGCTTTGGGAGCGCATTCGTGATGAACTGGATCTGCGCTTCAAGGAGACTGGCCACGTCAACGCCTACTTCCCATTGCTCATCCCGATGAGCTTCCTGGAGAAGGAAACCGAGCACGTTGAAGGGTTCTCACCGGAGCTCGCCGTCGTCACCCATGGGGGTGGGGCCGAGCTGGAAGAGCCGCTCGTCGTCCGGCCAACGTCTGAGACGATCATCGGGCACATGTATGCCAAGTGGATTCAGTCCTATCGCGACCTTCCTGTCCTTATCAACCAGTGGGCCAACGTGGTGCGGTGGGAGATGCGCACGCGTCTCTTCCTGCGGACCACGGAGTTCCTGTGGCAAGAAGGACACACCGCCCACGCAACGCAACAGGAAGCCGTCGAAGAGACGCTTCGGATGCTCGACGTCTACACTGACTTCGCTGTCAAGGAAGCTGCCATCCCTGTCATCCAGGGTCGCAAGAGCGAAAGCGAGAAGTTCGCAGGCGCAATCGCAAGCTACACCATCGAAGCGATGATGAAGGATGGCAAGGCCCTGCAATCGGGCACGAGTCACTTCCTGGGCCAGAACTTCGCACGAGCATTTGACATTCAGTTCCTCGACGAGAACAACGAGAAACAGTATGCGTGGACGACATCCTGGGGCGTTAGCACCCGCATGGTGGGGGCCGTGGTCATGTGCCACGGCGACGATCAGGGATTGGTACTGCCACCACACCTCGCGCCCATCCAGGTCGTGATCGTACCGATCTGGCGCAAAGACGCCGAGCGGGCCGCCGTTATCGAGGCTGCCCAGAAGATCAAGACCCAGTTGAAGGGGATCGTGCGTGCCGAGCTGGATCAGCGCGAGGGTCTCTCCCCAGGTTGGAAGTTCAATGACTGGGAAATGCGTGGCGTTCCGCTGAGGATCGAGATCGGTCCACGTGATGTGGCCAACCAGAGTGTGATGGTCGCACGACGTGATATCCCCGGTCGAGAGGGGAAAGTTCAGATCGCGATGGCGGAGCTTACTGCCTGCCTGCCGGCACTGCTTGAGTCCGTCCAGGCCGCGATATACGCACGAGCACTCGCCTTCCGCGACAGCCACATCATCGACGTGACAACCTATGGAGAGCTAAAGGAAGCTGTCGAGACGGGATTTGCACGAGCCTGGTGGGCCGGCGGGACCGCAGATGAAGCGGCCATCAAAGAGGAGTGCAAGGCCACGGTTCGTTGCATCCCCACCGACCAACCGGGCGGATCGGGAGCATGCGTCTATACAGGCAAGCCCGCCGCTGAGGTCGCGATCTTCGGGAGATCCTACTGACCAGGTAGAAGCGCCCGGGCCGTGGCCCGGGCGCTTCTACCTTACATCGGCGCACAAACAGGGCAGGCGGGATTCCGCGCATACGTTACGACATCGAAGGATGCACGTAGCCCATCCCACAGGAGCAACCGGTTCGTCAGGGGTTTGCCAGCACCCAGGAGCAGCTTGAGTGTCTCAACTGCCTCGAGGCATCCCATCACTCCCGCAGCAGCCCCCACGACCCCCAGTTCTTCAGGCGAAGGAAACGTGCCTGGCTCAGGTAGCGCCGGGAACAGACACGCGCGGCACGCATTGCCGGGGGTATAAACCCCCAACTGCCCCTCGAAGCGGGTCACTGCTGACCACACCAACGGCCTTCCCGCCTCCACGCAGACGGCATTGATGCTGCTCTTCGTCTCGAGATCGTCCGCAGCTTCGACAACCAGATCGTATTGTCGAACCAGGTCCGGGCCGTTCTGCCGCAGAACCCGATAGGGATAGGGAATGACATTCGTGCTTGGGTTGAGTGCCCTCACGCGAGCGGCCGCCCTGTACGCCTTTCCCTCGCCCAGATCATCGGTGGAATACAGGATCTGACGATTCAAATTCGATACCGACACCACATCGTCATCAGCAATGCCCAGGACACCCACCCCGGCGGCAGCCAGATAGAGAAGCACGGGCGAGCCAAGCCCGCCGGCGCCAACAACAAGAACCCTGGAGCGCGCCAGGCATTCCTGACCTGCTACGCCGATCTCAGGCATCACCAACTGCCGTGCGTAGCGATCTTCCATCGCGCCTCCTTACCAGTTCACGCCGTTGTACCTTCGAGTATCACCACTGGAAGGCTAGCTACGCTGAGCTATCGCTCGATTCCTCGCCACCGGTGACCGTCGGCGTCACGACGTCGGGGGCCGCGCTGGTTGATGCCTCGATCTCAGCACGATTCGCCGGCGCAGACGTCGCGGGCAGTCTCTGTTCCGCGACAGGCGCAGAAGGCGGGACGACGCCACGCGTCGCATACGGGCGCGAACCGAACCGCGTCAGCAGTACCGCACCAGCGACCGGAGGCACCAGCAGGAAGATCAGTAGTCCGTTCAACGGCCCGAGTAATCGCGATATCGCCAGCAGCGCGGTGATCAACACGGTGCCAACGACTGCGGAAATGGCAACACTGTGCTGGGATGCGCCGGACAGGCCTGCCATGATCTGCCGGCCAAACGTGAGCCCAAGGGCCACCCAACCAACGAGCAGTCCGATGCCGACAACGACCATCCCCACAAGCGCCAGTGGACTTAGGCAGATCGTGATTGCTAACAGAACCGCGACCAGGCCTGATAGAATC
>JAKJAE010000267.1 GCA_022707665.1 Chloroflexota bacterium | reverse complement strand
CGCCTTGACGACGGCCTTGGCGACCTTGCCGCCGTCGCTGGTGACCTCGGCCAGCAGGCCCTCCTCACCGCCGTGTTCCTCCACCAGGTCGCCGATCTCCTGGGAGAGCGCGTCGCGCTCCGCCTCCAGGGCCTCGAGTGCGCGCTGTTCGGCGGAGTAATAGCGCGCCACGATGAGCTCGGGCGGGATCAGGTCGGGGTTGGCGGCCCAGCCGTCGGTCGCGACCATGTAGACGTCGTCCTGCATCGTCTCGCTCCAATAGGCCATCAGGTGCTGGTAGACGTCGTAGGCGTCGATCAGGGGCAGCGGCTCGAAGGCCGCCAGCAGCGACTCGGCGAGGGCCTCGATGAGGTCACGGCTGTGGCTGCCCTTCGTCAGCGCGAGCATCCGCGGGCGAGCCGCGTCGCGCCAGCCTGCGAAGGTAGCGTGGACGCGGTCGGCGTAGGCCAGGAAGTCGGGATGCGTGGCGATGGTGCGCTTGATCTCGCCGGCGGGCACGCGGAGGTCGCTGTAGCCGGGGTGGGGCGAAGCGGGCGCGGGCGTGCTCCGCGTCGTTGCAGCGCCCGCGACCTCAGGCGGGGCCAGGGCCAGTGCGGGTGGCGGGGCGGTGGTCGCGTCTCCGTAGCCCGGGCGGGCCTCGGCGGCGATCGCGGGTGTGCGCTGCAGGCCCGGGGCGTAGGGCGTGAGATCGCGGCCCGCCGCGGCTCGGGGCGCAAAGAGCGCCGCGCGAAGCGCAGGGAAGACGGCCCAGGTGCGGCTCAGGGCGTCGAGATCGCGGTCGGGGATGCCGCCGTAGAGGTGGGCAGCGATGTCCTGGATGTCCTCGGGGTCGGTCGTGTCGATGTACCGCGGGAGATTGAGATTGTAGTCGTTGGCCTGGATCTCGGTGAGCGGCACCATGCGCGAGTAGCGCGGGAGCTCGAGCTGACCATTGAAGACGTCGACGATCTTGCGGATGTCCTGGTGGCGGAGGCGGTTCTTGGGGCCGTCCTTCATGAAGCCCTGGGAGGCGTCGACCATGAAGATGCCGGTGCGCGTGGCGGCGTGCTCCTTGTCGAGCACGACGAGGCAGGCGGGGATGCCGGTGCCATAGAAGAGGTTGGCCGGCAGGCCGATGATGCCCTTGATGTAGCCCCGCTGCACGATGGCCCGGCGGATATCGCCCTCGGCGTTGCCGCGGAAGAGGACGCCGTGGGGCATGACCACGACGCCCTTGCCCGTGGACTTGAGCGAGGCCAGCACGTGCAGCAGGAAGGCGTAGTCGCCATTGCGCTGCGGCGGGATGCCCAGCTCGAAGCGGCCGTAGAGATCGTGCTCGGGATCGAAGCCGCTGGACCACGCCTTGGTGGAGAACGGTGGATTGGCGACGACGTAGTCGAAGGTCTGGAGCGCGTCGCCGGCGGTGAAGAGCGGGTTGGCGAGGGTGTTGCCCTGCCGGATCTGCGCCGTGGCGTAGTCGTGCAGGATCATGTTCATGCGGGCCAGGCCGGCGGTGGCGTTGTCCTTCTCCTGCCCGTAGATGGTGACGCCGCGCGGGGCCTGGTCGGCGGCCTTGATGAGGAGCGAGCCGGAGCCACAGGTGGGGTCGTAGATGCTCTGCGTGGCACGGCTGGCGCGGCCGAGCTCGATCACCATCGCCATCACTCGCGAGACCTCGGCCGGGGTGTAGAACTGGCCTTTACTTTTGCCCGAATCCTGCGCGAAGTGGCGCATCAGGTACTCGTAGGCGTCGCCGAGGATGTCGTCGCCCTCGGCGCGGTTGGCGCGGAAGTCGAGCCCGGGGTTCTCGAAGATGGCGACGAGGTTGGAGAGGCGGTCGACCATCTCCTTGCCGCGCCCGAGCTTGTCGGGGTCGTTGAAGTCGGCGAGGGTGATGACGCCCTTGAGATCGTTGGCGTCGGCGAGCCGACCGATGATCTTGTTGATCTTGTCGCCGATCTCTTTGTCGCCCTTGAGCGCGACCATATCGCGGAAGCTGCCGCCGGGTGGGACCTCGATGAGGGCATCGGGCTGGCCCGCATAGCGGTCCGAGACGTATTTGACGAAGAGAAGGACGAGGATGTAGTCCTTGTACTGGGAGGCGTCCATCCCGCCGCGGAGCTGGTCGCAGCTCGCCCAGAGCGAGGCGTAGAGCTGGGTTTTCTTGACGGGCATAGTCGACCAGGTCCTTAGCATACGGCATGCACTTGCAGATCGCACTGTAGGCCACAGTGTGTGCTGTGAAAAGCGCGAGCAGATGATACATCAGCCGGTAGCATAGAGCAAGCTACGTTGTAGAGTGCTCTACCGAACTGCGGCGTCGCTTATCAGCGAGGCCGAACTCAATCAGGAGTCCATCTGCGCCTGCCGCGCCGGTCGCGGTTGTGGCCCCCGGCGAGCTGCGTCATAATCTGTGTGGGGTGTTGTGATCGATGTTGGTCGCCAGGGCCACGCGAGACTCGGGCGGCGCGGTCTCTATTCAGATCACCTGTGCAAGGAGTCCTGTATGGCGGTAGACGCCTTTGTCGTCAGACTGCCGGATGCTGAACCGTACATGTTTGCTACTCAGTTCCTTGCGTCCCCCGACTTCACAAAGCCGATGTTGCAGACAGCGATTTGGTGGCCCAGCTCGGCTCATCCTCTACAACTACTCCCTTGTCGCGCCCAAGATCCTTGTGTATCACGACTTGCACGCAGACACCCCGCCGATTCTCGCAGTCGACCTCAGGGACGGGCTTCCAAAGGTGCCGATAGTGTGCGACGTATGCGATGCGGTCGTGACTGCGGCGGAGGAGCTCTCTTACGACCTGATCTTCCTGAAGATTGGCAAACTCGAGGAATTGGTCAGTAAGAACTATCGCTCGTTCGCGTCGCAGCATGACCTGGTCATCTCTGGGTCAGCCTCCGCGTGGTTCTTCCTTATGATGTGCTTGCACCTTCCACGTGACCGAAGGACAATCGTGGTCGAGTGCAAGAACCTTGGCACCGCTGCGAAACCAGTAAGGGTGGGAGATCCCGAGTTTCGGAGACTCTGTGCCATAGGGGGTGGTATGTTCGAGGGAACGGCCGAACTTGGCGTGTTCTTCGCACGTTTTGGCGCGACAGGGTTTCGCGGCTATGGCTGCAGTCACGGGTTCTCGCTTGAGGCGGCAAGAGCGACTCAGGCGCTGTTTCATGCCAAGACAGGCAAGTACGTCGAGGGCTTTCCGCAAGACAGCAGAGTGTTGTGTTGTCGCCGGATGTGGCCGAGGTGGTTCCGGATACAGGCGCCGTGTGGGCCGGGTCGCCTGACCCATGCGCATCAAGCTAAGGCCTCCGACGTGGGGCGAGCGGCTTCTGAGCCGCATTCCCGCGGTAGGATAGTTGCGACGAACCAGGACGCGGACGCGCAATCCGCACCTCTCCGGGACGTTGTGCTGGGAATGCCTCGCCATCTGAGGGCGCGACGAGACCTCGCGTGCGGCAGCTCCGGGATCGCGGGCCTGCCACGTATGGGGAGGGCGACGCAGCGGGAGCTTACCTTGATGCCTATGGCTCGCCTGACCCGACCGACTCAGGCGAGCAGGGCTACGTGGCGCTTGCTTCAGAGCGGCTCAGACCTAGCGGAGCAGCTCGAGCAGCGCTTCCACCGAGAGGTCGACATCGCGCAGGATCTTGCGCAGCAATCCGCGACCGATGGTCTGCCCGGCGTGCACCGGGACTGTGGTGATGCGCCCATCCGGATGGCGTAGGCGGACGTGGCTCCCTTTCTGGCGGGATACCTCGAAGCCGGCGCGTCTCAGGGCTCTGATGAGCGCCTCGCCGGACACAATGGGCAGAGGTGGCATCAGACGGTAACTCGTTGGACGCCGACAAACACGGGGAAGTCCGCAAGCGGCTCGCCATCATCCTCCACGCAGAGCGCGATGACCTCGCGGATGTTGGCCATCAGCTCGTCGAGCGTGGCACCTTGGGCATAGCATGCCGGAAGCTGCGGAACCTCGCCCACATACATACCGTCCTCGTCCTGCTCCACCCACACATAGAACTCACGCATCGCGACCTCCTGCATTGAGCTGCATTGTACCATGGGCGGTGGCCCGGAGAATGGCTCAGGGCCTCGCTGGGATTCCGTCTCTGGAAAAGCCGGTACTCCGCTGAATCCCCGATATGTCTTGCATTCCCGCGATTCGTCTTGCAGTACGCCATATCCGCCGGCGATAGTATTGCATCGATCGACACCGGCACCGCCGTCAAAGACGCGATTCTGGTGCACAAGGATCCCGAGTATGGCGCTCTGGGCGATCAGGGGATGTTGGAGGCGTTGCCTTACAGGGCCGCCGGCACTGCCGTCTCGACGGGCCGCGGGCGCGAGCGCCATCAGCGAGGACTTCCTGATGGGGCATTTCATCTTCGGGGGGATCGGCCTGGTGATGGGAGGGCTGCAGGGGGTGTTGCTCAGGCGCCTCTCGGTCCGTTGGCATTGGTGGGCCCTCGCGACGGTGGTGGGCGCCCTGCTTCCGTTCATCGCCGGCCCGTTGCTGGTGACGGGGCGCACCGTCGGGCCGCTGTGGGACATCCAGGGGGCCCGGGGTGCTTTCACCCTCGGCCTGGTTGGCATCACGCTCGGCATCGCCCAGTGGGTGGTCCTGCGGGGCAGGGTGCGCGGCGCGAGTTGGTGGGTCCCCATGACGGCGGCCGGG
>JAKJAE010000266.1:4307-4674 GCA_022707665.1 Chloroflexota bacterium | reverse complement strand
TGAATCAGATACAGGATTCTGCGCGGGCCATACTCCATCTCATCGATCACCGGGCAGGAGCCTGAGCATGTCCCACACTGATAGCACTGTAGCACGAGTTTTCCGCCCTGAGTGTTGAGCACCTCGGCCAGGAAGGGGTTCATCGTGTCGGCTGCGCCGTCGTTTGCCATCACTCACCTCCCCCTATGCGTTCCATCTGCTGGACTGGCGTCGCAATACCCTGGAGCCTGGCTTCGTCACTCAGTCGCAGCACTTCCGCAACCCCGGGCGCCTCGCCCATCCGGCGCAGAAGGCGTGTGAGTTGCGGTCGCGCTGCTGCATTCTCCTCTTTGATACGCTCGACGCCCAGCCCGCGAACGGTGTCACT
>JAKJAE010000266.1:0-4281 GCA_022707665.1 Chloroflexota bacterium | reverse complement strand
CGCATGATGCGCGACCACTTCGCGCCCTCCGTCGCCGAGACGGACTCGACCCGGAACCGGCCGTCCGTGAAACCCAGGTTCTTCAGTTGTACCGCAAGCTTGGCCATACGCTCATCGGCATGCTGTCGCCCGGTGATGTAGTGACAGTCCTGCGGGTGGCAACCTGAGAGCAGAACGGCGCCGGCGCCCAACCGGAAGGCCTCCATAATGAAATCGCGATCCACTCTACCCGCACACATCACGAGGATATTGCGCGTGTTGGCCGGATACTCAAAGTGACTGACGCCCGCATTATCGGCACCCATACCGCTGCACCAGCGGCACGTGAAGGCGAGGACCTTCTCCTCGGGTCGATCTGCCAAAAGCGCGTGGACCTGGGCCAGGATCTGCCCATCCGTGAAGTGGTGCTGCGTGATAGCGTTTTGAGGGCACTCCGCCACACAGGTCCCACACCCGTGGCACTTTGCCGAGATGATCTTTGTTGCCTCGCCTGATCCTGGCCGGTTGTCGATCGCGCCATAGGGGCATGCATCGTAACAGATCGTGCACTTGCCACCTTTGGAGTTGATGCACCGGTCGGGATAGACATAGGCGACGATCGGATCGATTTCCCACTCATCGTGCGAGAGGACGCGCGCGGCCCGTCCGGCGGCACCGCTCCCCTGTCCTACGCTCTGTGGGATGTCTTTCGGACCCTGAGCGCATCCCGCCAGATAGATACCCTCCGTCGGGGTGTCGATGGGTTTCAGTTTCGGGTGCGATTCCAGGAAGAAGCCGTGCGTATCGATGGGCACGGTCAGCACGCGTGCCAACTCCTCCGAACCGTCAGATGAGATCGCCGCAGTCGCAAGCCCCACCATCTCAAACTCATACCCCATCGGTCGCCCAAGGCTGACGTTGTCGGCGCGCACGATCAGGTTCCTGCTGCCTGGCACCTCGCGTATCTCTGAGGGCCGCCCCTGGACGAAGTGGATCCCCGCCTGCCTGGCGCGCTCGTAGAACTCTTCATAGGTCTTGCCCGGCGTACGAATGTCGATGCGGAAGATCGTGATGTCCATCGCCGGATAGAGCCACTTCAGGAGCATCGCATTCTTGATCGTGTACATGCAGCAGAAGCCACTGCAGTACTCGTTGTAGCGCTTATCCCGCGACCCCACGCACTGAATGAGCCCGAGCGTCCTGGGTGTTTTCTTATCTGAGGGCCGCACGAATTCGCCGACGGTTGGCCCGCCCGCACAGTGCAGGCGCTCGATTTCCATCATCGTCGTCACGTTATCGTAGACACCAAACCCGTACTCCTCGATCTCCGTTGGGTCCCACATATCGTACCCGGTTGCTACGATGATCGTGCCAACATCCAGCTTCATGAACTCGGGTTCCTGGGCGAAGTTGATGGCCTCGAGGGAGCCACACGCATCGACGCACTTGTAGCACTCAATGCAAGCATCGCGATCGATCGTGTAGACCGATGGCACGGCCTGCGCCATCGGCACATAGATGGCCTTGCGCGGGCCGAGACCTTCCTCAAACTCATTCGGCACATCAATCGGGCAGACCTCGGCGCACAGGCCACACCCGGTACAACGATCGAGCAACACGTAGCGTGGCTTGCGCTCCACCGTAACCTGGAAGTTGCCGATATATCCGTTCACCTCCCGCACCTCCGAGTAGGTCAGGAGGTGAATGCGGGGGTTCTTACCCACATCGACCATCTTCGGCGCTTCGATGCAGATGGAGCAGTCCATGGTCGGGAACGTCTTGTCGAGCTGTGCCATGCGGCCGCCGATGGTCGGAGACTTCTCGACCAGGTAGGTGTCGATCTGCATGTCGGCGAGGTCGAGGGCCGCACTGATACCTGCGATTCCTCCACCGATCACCATCGCGCGTCTCGTGACCGGCACGTGGAACATCTCCAGGGGTTGGCCGTAGGTGATCCGGGCGACTGCAGCGGCCACAAGCTCCTTGGCTTTTTCGGTTGCTGCCTCCTTTTCGTGGGAATGGACCCAGGAGTCATGTTCGCGGATGTTCGCCATCTGGAACAAGAAGGGGTTCAGGCCTGCCTCAGCAATACATGCCCGGAAGGTGGGCTCATGCATCGCCACACTGCAGGCCGCCACGACAACACGATCCAGTCCATGCTGCTTGACCTCGGCCTGAATCAAGGCCTGTCCTGGGTCCGAGCACATATACCGGTGCTCTCTGGCAACCACGACCCCGGGGAGCGTCTGGGCATAATCGACGACCTCCGGCACCGCCACGACACTGGCGATGTTCGAGCCGCAGTGACAGACAAACACACCAATCCTGGGACGATTGGTCTCCAGGGGCTTCTCGTCTACCACAAGTCCATACCTCCCTCGTGTGTTCGAACGGGTGGGCGCGTCACCGCAGGGCCTCTTCGGTCGCGAGCTTGTGCCGCGCCTTCTGCGCTCGTTGCTCCGGCGTGGTCAGTTCCAGGGCGTCCTTGGGACACCAGATTACGCACTGCGGTCCATCTTCCTCGTCCTCACACTGATCGCAGATCTCGGCCAGCTTCGTCAGAGGATTGATGGAGATCGCGCCGAAGTCACAGGCTTCGATGCACCAGGCGCAACCATCACAGAGCGTGGCATCGACATGGATGATGCCAGTCTCCGGATCCTGACTCAGCGCGTCGCGGGTACAGACCGTCACACAAGGCGCATTCTCACAAGTCCGGCATGCCACCGCGGTCATCAGGACCTCGTCCACCCGCACAGTGCGTATGCGACTGCGGTATGTGTTGTACTCACCTGTCTTTGTGTAGGAACAGATGTACTCACAGAGCTGACACCCGATGCACTTTTCGGGGTCACAGGTGATATTCTTGTACTTGGATGTCGATGTAATCATGATGCGCCTCCTAGACGCCGATCTGCTCTGCGACGTCATCCATCCCGAGGGCGATGAGCTTCTCCTTTGGGATCAGACCGTCCTTCGTCCAGCCCTTCGCCGCGTAGTAGAGGTCCTTCATGTACTCGAGCTCGTCCTCTGTCACGACGTACCCGGCTGAAGGTCCCTTGGTCATTGGGTCGTGGTGCCAACGGTAGTTGAGGGCATCATCGCTGCGCGTCCAACCCTCACGGATGTTGAAGGCTTTCTTGATCGTGAAAGCGCGCTCTCCGATCAAGTCAACGTCGTCGTAGTCGAACTCCCAACCGGTCGTCGCGTTGATGAGTGCGGCGATGGCAGGCCAGGCGCCGGCCCGATCGGCCTTGCCCGTGAACGAGCGACGAATGAACTTGCACAGCGGAAGGGTATCGTAGACGGCTGCGTACTCCTCCGAGTCTTTCGCAACCGCACCACGAGTATCATCCACAGTAAAGCGGTTGGTGTCGCCCTTGATATCCGGGTCGTAAGCGGCCGTGCGGTTGTGGCATCCCCCACGCGTGCCAACGGCAAGGCCCAGTGCGAATGTTTTCAGTGCGCGCGCGTCGTAGCCGGGATTCTCCAGGCCTTTGACATTCATGGCCCACTTATAGGACTCCGTCCCGCGCTCCTTGTCGATCTGAGCGCTTGCGCGCTTCGTCCCGCGTGATAGGAGGTCGCCAATACCTTCACGGTCGCGGATCATCTCGGTAAGCGTGACCCCCGCCTCAGCATTCCCGAAGTTGGGCTCGAATCCTTCCGGGTACTTGGCACAACGGAAATCCTCTTTCTTGAACACGCCGCGCTCGAACGACTCCATCGTCCACGACACGGTGACGCCGTTGCTCATCGCGTCCTGCCCGCCGCGATCGCAAATATCGATCATCTTGATGATCGCGTTCATATCGCTGATGCCACAATTGGGGCCGTTGGCGAAGAGGCACTCATACTCGATCCCTGTCATGGCGCCTGCATACAGACCCTGTTTGGCAGCAGACACCTGTTCGCACGCGATCGGGCACTGTGCACACGCGATCTTCTTCACCTTGTGGTGCTCCTCGAGATACTCGCCGCTGACGTGCTCGGCGAACTCAAAGACACCCTCCTGGTAGTTGCGCGTCGGGAGCAGCCCCAGCTTATTCATGCTGAGGACGTTCGTTGCTGTACCCAGGATGCGGTACTTCGCAGTATCGGGGCCCTGGGCAGCCTCGATCGCAGTGAATGAGATCTTCATGAGTGTGGCGGGGTCTGCCACGCGGACACCCTGGGTACCGCGCACCGAAAGCGCCTTGAGTTTCTTGCTTCCCCATATGGCGCCGTGACCGGTCCTTCCAGCCTGGCGTCCGTCGTTGGTTACATTCGCAAAGAGCACGCCGTTCTCACCCGCCGGACCGA
>JAKJAE010000265.1 GCA_022707665.1 Chloroflexota bacterium | reverse complement strand
CCACGCGTTTCTGTCGCTTGAGCTGCCAGCGCACAGTGTCAGCTTGTTGCAACTCACGCCCCAGCCCTGATAGCAGGACATAGCGGAGTAAGGATGAAAGGAGAACGAATGTCCGACCAGATCAAGACAGCGGCACTTGAATGGATCAATGAGAATGCATCGCTCATCGCCGATGCGCACCAGCGCGCGTGGGAGCTGGCGGAAGTTGGTCTCCTGGAGCAGGAAACCGGCAAGTTCTTGGCCGACATGGACGCCCTTCCCGGCCTCTCCCAGGAGGCGGTGCCCTATCGTCAGGTCCGGTGTGAGGGCGGGGCGGGGCACGGCTGTGGCCACTGCGGGTATGCGGCTTCAGCACTCGGCGCAGCGCTTGCTGTGAAGGAGGCCATCGCGGCCTACGGTCTGCCCGGCACCATCAAGTGCTTTGGGTGTCCTGCCGAGGAAACGATGATCGGCAAAGTGTTCATGGTGCGGGACGGGGTCTTCGATGGCCTCGACGCGTGCCTTGGCCACCACCCCAGCAGTGTAAACGGCGTCTCGATGGGCAGCAGCAGTGCCATGAACTCTGTCAAATTCGAGTTCTTCGGCAAGGCAAGCCACGCCGCAGGATCGCCGGAGAAAGGGATCAGCGCCCTGGACGCCGTCGAGCTGATGAACGTAGGCGTGAACTACATGCGCGAACACGTGATCCAGGAAACGCGGATGCACTATGTGATCGAGGAAGGCGGGCACGAGCCCAACGTCGTCCCTGCCTATGCTCGCAGTTGGTACTATGTGCGGGCACCGGAACGCGACCTCGTGGACCGCTACTATGCCTGGGTGCTGCGCATTGCTGACGGCGCTGATCTGATGGCCGGCACCACACACACGGTGCTCTTCCAGAGCGGTGCTCATGACACCATCCCCAATCGCCCGTTGGCTGAGATGGTCGTGGCCAACATGCGGGAGATCGGTGCCCCAACCTATTCTGCAGAAGAACTGGCCTTCGCTACCGAGCTGGGGAAGAGCATTGACCGCGAGGAGAAGCTCACCAGTCTGCGACGCAGCGACTTGCCCGAGGCACTGGACCTGATCGACGTCGACCTGAACACGCGCATCTACGACCCATTCGGCGAGGACCGCAAGGGCGGCGGGGGATCCACCGACGTGGCCGAGGTCTCATGGAACACGCCCACCGTCGAGTTCGGCACTGCTTGCTTCATCGTGGGATCGCCGGGCCACTCGTGGCAGAACACGGCGATCTCCGGAACGACCATCGCACACAAGTCAACGCTCTTCGCGGCAAAGGCGATGGCAGCCACTGTACTCGACCTGATGACCCAGCCCGAAGCTTTGGCTCGGGTCCGCGAGGATTGGGAGAAGCGCATGGAAGGTCGCACGTACCGTTCGCCGCTTCCGGCGGGTTTGACCCCGCCCCTCAACCAGTTCGGGAGCCAGGGGAAGCATTGAGTGCACCAAAGGTTGTTTCCGGCACGCAACCGGACCTCACGACACCAGGAGACTCTATGACCAGCACAGAGAACAAGACGTTACCCACCATTCCGTTCGGGCCGCACCAGCTCTCGCGCCTGATCCTGGGCGCGAATCCCATCAACGGGGGCTCGCACCTGTCGCGCTTCGTGAACATGCAGATGAAGCGCTATTTCACCGACGAGCAGATCCAGGCGCTGTTGCATCAGTGCGAGAGAGAGGGCATCAACGCGTGGCAGTCCAGCCCAGGCCCGAATCTCGAAGCCTACAAGGCCTTCCGCGTTGCAGGGGGTCAGATGCACTACATCGCCCTGGCGTCGGAGTCGCCAACGTATCCCACGATGCTCCAGGACCTCGTTGCAGGAGGCACGATCGCGATTGCCCACCACGGCGAGGTCACGGACGTCTTCTGGCGTGACGGCAAGATCGAGCAGGTCCGCGAGTACTGCCGCAGAATCCGGGACACCGGAGCCATGGTCGGTGTTTCGACGCACATCCCCGATGTCGTCGAGCGCATCGTGTCGGAAGACTGGGACGTCGACTTCTTCATGTGCTGTGTCTACGAACGCCACCGCACCCGGGAGCAGCTCCAGGAACTCCTGGGCCACGTGCCGATCCCGCTCAAGGAGGTCTACCTGGAGAGCGATCCGCCACGCATGTACCGGGCCATGCGCAGCACAGACAAGCCCTGCCTGGCGTTCAAAATCCTGGCAGCGGGCAGGCTCTGTGACCAGCAGGAGTTGGTCGAAGCAGCATTCCAGCAGGCCTTCAGCTCGATGAAGCCCAACGATGCCGTGATCGTCGGTATGTACCCGGAGTACGAGGACCAGGTTTCGATCAACGCAGGCTACGTCCGGCGTTTCGCCGTGTAGTCCACCGGCTCACCGAAAATCAGACCATTCCACACAACGAAGGAGACTGAGCGATGCATATCGTGATCGGACCGAACAACTTCAACATGGAGCAGGTCATCCCCGCCATCCAGGCGCGCTACCCGGAGGTCACGTTTGACATCTGCAAGGACCGGGAGTGCGTTGACCGGGCCATCGTGAACGCCGACGCTTATTGCGGCTGGATCACGCGCGAGATGTTCCTCGCTGGTAAGAAACTCCGCTGGATCCAGTCACTGAGCACCGGCGTGGATACTTTCTTGCGCATCCAGGAACTCAAGGACAGCGACGTCATCCTGACAAACGCCAGGGGCGTCCACGCGGCCTGCCTTGCTGAACAGACCTTCGCCATGATCTTCGGCTTCACCCGTGGCATGAAGGCCTTCCTGGAGCACCAACAACGCCACGAGTGGGCCGGGCGAGAGATCCGTGACTCCCTGGTCGAGCTGATGGGCAGCACGATGGGCATCGTGGGCTACGGCACGGTCGGGCACGCCATCGCTGAGCGTGCGCGAGCGTTTGGCATGCGCGTCCTCGCCGTCGACGTCTTCCCGACGGACAAACCCGATCAGGGCCTACAGGTCTTCGGCATCGAGGACCTGAACACAGTCCTGGCGGAGTCCGATTACGTCGTCATCACTGTGCCTTTGACATCGCAGACGCGCGGTATGATGGGTGCCGCGCAGTTGGCGATGATGAAGCCTTCCGCTATCCTGGTGGGCATCTCGCGTGGCGGAATCATCGACGAGACAGCCCTCGTCGACGCCCTGACATCGGGCAAGCTGGCAGCCGCAGCGCTCGACGTCTTCGAGACCGAGCCCCTACCCAAGGACAGCCCGCTGTGGGATATCCCCAATCTGATCGTCGTTCCACACGCGGCTGGGGGTAGCCAGTATGAAGCTGCGGCGATTCGCGGCATCTTCAGAGAGAACATCGAACGCTTCGTGCGCGGGGACTTTCCACTGCGCAACGAGGTCAGCAAACAACGCGGGTACTGACAGGAGACGATGATGCGCTTTCCCACGCTGACGGATACGTGGCGCCTCGAGCGCCTGGAGCCCCCCAGTGGCCCCGTGGACGTGGTGCTGGACACCGATACCTACAACGAGGTCGACGACCAATTCGCCGTCACCTACGCCCTGCTATCGCCTGAAAAGATCAGGTTACACGCACTCTATGCTGCGCCTTTCTTCAACGATCGCTCCAACGGCCCAGCCGACGGGATGGAGCGCAGCTACCAGGAGATTCTGCGGCTTCTGGAACAACTTGGCATGCCCTGCGATGGCATGGCCTTCAGAGGATCTCCGCGGTACCTCGGCAGCCCTGACGACCCGCTGTCCCTCGAGGGCGCGCACTGGAGCCAGCGTGGCACGGCCCGGAGCCTCGGGAATCCTGAGCGTGCGTGTGAGAGCGACGCGGCGTCCGACCTGATCCGGAGAGCGATGGCCCGGTCGCGAGACGACAGCCCGCTGTACGTCGCCACGATCGGAGCGATCACGAACGTCGCCTCGGCGATTCTGATGGAGCCCGAGATCATCACCCGCATCGTGGTGGTTTGGCTGGGAGGCCACGCCCTCCACTGGTCCGACACCAGGGAGTTCAACCTATGGCAGGACCCCGACGCGGCACGCGTCGTCTTTGACTGCGGCGTACCCCTCGTCCAGATCCCGGTGATGGGCGTCTGCTCGCACCTGCATACGACCGTGCCTGAGCTTGAAGCTCACGTTGCAGGACGAGGGGCCATCGGCGACTACCTGGTCGAGACCGTGCGTAGCTATCACAGCGACCACTTCCCGGTTCCGACCGCTTGGTCCAAGGTCATCTGGGATATCTCGGCGATCGCCTACTTGCTCAATGAGTCGTGGACGCCGACACACCTGGTCCACAGCCCCATCGTCACCGAGCAGGGCACGTGGAGCTTTGACAACCGGCGCCACCTCATGCGGAGCGCCTATCACGTCAGCCGTGATCCGATCTTTGCAGACCTATTCCGGAAGCTCGACCGGTTCAGCCGGAACTAGGGGCACGGCGATGCCGATCCGCACATCGATATCCCGCCCGGACCTTCCACTGAGCACAGAAGCGCAGGCAGCGGCAGACCGCATTGCCAGTGACGCCCGCGACACCGGCGTGGTCCCGGGCGGCGTGCTGCTGGTCCACAGCTCGCTCAGCGCCATGGGACACGTGCCTGGAGGTGCAGAGACCGTGATCCGCGGGCTTCTGCAAGCGCTCGGGCCCGAGGGTACACTGCTGATGCCGGCGCTCAGCTATGAGCGCGTCACGGAGAAGAATCCCACCTTTGACGTGCTGCGCACACCCTC
>JAKJAE010000264.1 GCA_022707665.1 Chloroflexota bacterium | reverse complement strand
GATGTCATCGCCCGAACTCTCCAGCCCCGACCGCCCATAGCCGGACCATATCAGCCCTCGATCTCCGGACCCCCCTCGGAGAACGCCGGCTGGCCACGAATGCTATCGCCAGCCTGCCCTGGAACGCCTGGATACAGACAGATCTCGCCGTCCACGGCCCGAAGGGCTCGCCCCATATCACGAACCGCGACCCTGAGGATTGTCGGGACATCGGGAGCTCGCCCCAGGCGCGCCTCTATGACCGATCTCTGCTGTACCAGGTCCAATCTGTCCTGAGCTTCGACCAGAAGCCGTGTGCGTTCGAGTGCTGCTCCACCAAAGTCAACGAGGAGCTGATGCAATCTGCGCTCTGCGACCGTGAAGCGGTGTGCCTTGGCGTAGAGAACGACAATCTCACCCTCAGCGTGCATTGTGGCCGCCCGCAACGGAACGAGTGCCAGGGCCGCCGACCCCGTGGTCTGTGCCAGCTCGCGCAAGGCATGCGCCAGCTCGGGGCTTAGAGATGGATCCAGGTTGTTCAGGTCCTCGGCCCACAGCGGCGATTGAAGTAGCAGCCCATACAGCGCCAGGTCGACGAGGCCAGAAGGAGTGAAGTCAACCAGATCAACCTTCACACGTTCGACCTGCTCGCCGCGGTAGTCGAGCACAACCTGCACCACTTCGCCATCCTCAAGCACCCGAACGATCAGGACACGATCTGGGCCAGTATCGCGCACCCCATCAACGATCACGTCAAAGACGTCTGAGTCTGTTCGAGCGGCGACCAGAAGGCTGGCCGTGCCAAGCAGTGGTCCGCCCACCTCCAACGCAGCCGCATCATCACGAACACTGCGGGCGTGATCGATCAATCGCGCCAGATGGCTCGCATAGGAGCCAAGGATGTCCAGAGCCTCCTTACCGAAGTCCGCCATAGCATCTGTCTCGACGAGGAGGATACCAAGCGCCTGCCCGCTCTCCGGCAGCATCAGAGGCAACGCCAGCAAAGTGCCTGGTCCGGAGAAACTGCCCCCATCCGGCAAACTGAGCCCTTCACCTCCCCAGGCACCCTGTTGAGCACGAACCACTTTTGGCTGTCGATCGCGCACCGCCCATGCCACGGGCCCATCGCCGTCTACCCGCACCCGATAACCTCGTACCACGGCATCGCTATCGGATGAATGAGAGGAGGACACAAGCGTCGCCCACTCCCCCGTGCTGTCGAGCAGATAGATCTGCACTCCGGCGAAACCGAAACTCCTCACAGTGCATATGGCGGCAGCCTCGAGCAGTACGCCCAGGCCCTCCCGCGCGGAGATGTCCCGCGTCGCTTCCAGACTGGCCTCCATGTACTCAACACGCTGACGGAGCACTCGCTGGCCAGCAATCACACCATCGGCCCGTGCCTCGAGTTCGTCACAGCGAATCTGTGCATCCTGCATATCGCTCTGAGCACGGGACAGTGCCCCATTCCACCGAGCCTCCAGGCGTCTCCACGCTGATACGATAACCAAACCAGCCAGGAGTGTAGCTGCCGCAGTGACAGCGAACGCAACAGGCGCAGAGAGCGGCTCGCCATTTACAAGCACTTGAGGACGAAAGAACGCTAGGATTCCACATCCCAGCTGCGAGGTAATCGTCAGAGCCAGTGCGAGGAGAGCGATTTTTCGGCTCGCTACCATAGCCAACACGGCAACCGCAGCCACCAGAAGCGCTGCGGAAAGCCCTAAGGCCCCAGGTAGAAGCATCGCCGCACCACCGGCGACGAACAGAGCGACAGGCAGAGCCCACGCACGTACACGAGGTAGCGTGCGCGCACTACCTCCGACAACAGCTAGCCCGACCTCCAAGACAGCGAACATTATCGCCCAGGGCCGGTGTTCCCAGAACAACCAGAGAACGCCTACGCCAAGGAGCGGAATCACCACGCGCGAGGTGATCACACCGACATGGTCCATCGTGTCCTGAGCCCGTGCGGGGGGACTGTGGCGCATCGACTCCCAAGAAAGAGCTCGACCTGGACCCCGCCGCCCTGTTCTGCACAGATTATAGCATCGGCCGCCGCAAGTCGCATCTGGCGATCATGACTAACGCGTTACCGTTGCGCAACACTTGCCCCATACGTCAGACCTTCGATCTGAAGCGTCCAGCTACCCAGGCGTAGAGACAGAGGGTGACAAGGCCGATTCCAGTGACCACGCCTCCGAAGGCGACACCCGAAGACTCATACGACAGCCGCACACGCCAGAGACCTGGCTGGATGGGCACGGCGCGGAACAGGATATCGGCTTGTTGTACTGCCTCCTGATACGCTTCCCCGGGGCTATCGAGGCGCTCGAGCGTCGCTGACCAGCCTGGGTACCAGGCATCCGATACGACCAGGTAGCCCTCCGTAAGGGCCTGCACATCGACCACAAGCTCCTGGCCGCTATCCTCGACCACCCTAACCCACTCGTCCGGCGCAAGGTCGACCGTGGGTTCAACACACCCCCCTTTCCCCCGAGCATCGCTGCCAGCCAGAACAACACTACGATCCGGATCGAATGCGGGATCAGCCATCAGCCCCAATGCGCTGTCCATGTCCGCCGTACAGGACTGGTGAGCCAGAAACGCGCGCCGTGGCCCACCGCCACGCGGTGTGCTTTCGTAGATCTTGACATCGCCTGAGTGAACGAGACGAAAGGAATCCGACAGGACGATAGGGTAGAACGTATCCAACCGGCGGTCGACCAGGCTTCCCGCCCTGAGTTGGAGGCGGCTAACCGTTGCGCTTATCACCACGCCCGACACGATCGCCGGGTCATCCCAGATAAGGGTGTGGTCATCACTGGACCCCAATGATAGGGGTAGTTCGAAGCTCAGGGTACGACCATCTGCCAACGCAACACCTACAACACCCTGCCCTTCGTAGAGAAGGGACAACGCGTCCGCTTCAAAGCTGAGAGGCAACCACGCAATCTTCAAACTGCTCCCCTCCGGCAACAGTGGCTGAAACTGCCGATCGTAGAGAACGCCGCCGATCCACGTGTCCGACGTCTTGTCTGTCACGAGGTGGACTACGCCAAGCAGATCGAGCCAGCGCTGTTCGGGAATTGTGTCGAGGTTTTCCCGCAGTCGCCCATCGATCGTCCCACCCTCGAGCAAGAGCTTCGTAAAGGCAATAAAGTGTTTCGTTGGCAGCAACCCCCCGTCATATCCATCGATGGCTGGAACTCGGTACACCAGTGAAAGGTTTGGGGTCAGGATCTCGCGGTGTTTGGATGCCACCAGATACGACCATAGAGCGTCAGGAGGTAGAACGCTGCCATAGACGCTCTCGACTTCGGCCTTATCACCCACCTCGAAGAGGGCCTGTGAGATGCTCAGGAATCGCCCGGGCATCCCATCGCTACCACCAACTGCTTCGCTGGCCATGGCTCCAGCGACCATCGCTCCTGCGACAAGATCTGCCGTCGCGGGTCGCAGATCAGTGTAGGCCCGCGACGTAGTGGCATCTGCGTGGGGAAGATACTCAGCACAGACGCAGAGCTCCACGGCAATGCCGGCAGCGAGGATGATCGGCAGCGCGCTCGTGACGAGGCCTCTGAAGCCCTTACGCCGTCGCCTGCCTCGGACGATGAGCCACTCGCAGGCGAGTGCGGCAAGCGCTGCACCACCCAGCACGAAGAGTGAGAGAAAACGAGCCGGCGCGCGGAAGTGCGCGAAGCCAGGGATCCCCAAGCGCACTGCCAACAGGTAAGCTGGGTTATAGCCGCCCAGAGCACCGAAAAGTCCAGCGCCACTTACAACTAACCAGCCCACCCACACGCGGTCGTGGGCCTGCCTTCTCAGGTGGGAACTGACCACGAGGCAGCCCCCTACCGCAGCAGCGATCAGGCCCAGGAGGCCCACAGTGCCTACCCCCTCAGGCAGTTGGAGGCCGACCAGGGTAGGCGGCAACAGCACCCTCGGAATATCCCATGGTGCCAGCGAGAACGAGACCGCCTCTCGCCAGTCCAACCCACCGCTGCGTCCAGAGTAGCGCGCGAGTTCCAGGGTTGGCACGAGCTGCACGGCTGCGACGACACCGGCCAGGAAAAACGGTGTTACTGCCAGTGCCCAGCCAGACAGGGGTCGCCACCAGACTCCCGGCCACCTTTCGTCCCGTTCACGCCCGAACGGGACCCTCAGGACCAGCGACCACAGAAACAGCGCGACCGCCGCGATAAACGCCATCTGCGTATGCCCCGCCAATAGGATCATCGCCATCGCAGCAATCGATGCCGGGTGTGGCAGGCTGAGCTTCAGAGGCGATCCTCTGACCCGCAATCGAGGAGTCCATGTCCAGCCCGGCATAAAGAGCAGGGGCAGCCACGAAAGCGCCTGTAACTGGTTAAGGTGCTCAACATGGGTGCCCACGAAACCGCTGCCAGCATAGGTGAGCCCTCCCAGGGCTGCCGACCACGAGCTCAAGCCCATCCGGCGCAACACTCCGTACAGAGTGAGTCCAGCTATGACCACGTGGAGAACTACACTCCAATGGATGGCCGTAGTCACGCGCGCCGGCAAGGCAGGGAAGAGCAGCCAGAAAGGCCAATTCAGGGGGTAGAAGACCCCAACCTGGGAATTGGCCAGCAGTGGCGCCCCGGCAAACAGATACGGGTTCCAGACCGGCAGATGCCCTATCCGCAGTTCACGCGCGACTTCGACCCAGTATGGATAGAAGTAGAGGTGCAG
>JAKJAE010000263.1:254-4724 GCA_022707665.1 Chloroflexota bacterium | reverse complement strand
GCCACGTCGCTCCGCATCATGCGCGACTTCATCTTCCCGAACGTTATTCCTTCGGTGGTCATCATCTTCTCCGTCAATGTGGCCGACGCGATCCTGACGGAAGCGGGCCTGAGCTTCCTGGGCTTTGGGATCCCGCCTGACACACCCGACTGGGGGATTGACCTGGCGCGTGGGCAAGACTACCTACGCCGCGCGTGGTGGCTTATCACCTTCCCGGGCGCCATGGTGACACTCGTGACTTTTGCGTTCAGTATGCTGGGCGAGAGCCTGTCCGAGATCCTGAACCCCCGCCTGGCCGAGTTGTGAGCACCTAGAGTAGCCTGTGATAGCGATGGAGTCCCTGTCTACCGGGAAAGAAGTGCTTGTTCAGGTACATGATCTGTCGGTCACATATCACACACGGCTGGGCCCGCTCAGTGCTGTGAATGGCGTCTCCTTCGATATCTACAGGGGGGAGATCCTGGGCCTGGTGGGCGAGAGCGGTTGCGGGAAAAGCACGCTGGGCAAAGCGCTGATGCGCATGATCGCCCCGCCCGCAGAGATCAGCGGAGGCCGCATCATCTTCGACAACGAGGACATCATGACCTACGACGAAGAGCAGATGCGCGACTTCCGGGGTCGACGCGTCAGCATGATCTTCCAGGATCCGTTAACGTCGCTCAACCCAGTGCAGCGCGTTGATGAGCACATCATCGAGGCTATCCAGGTCCACGAACCTACAACGCCGATCTCCGCCGCTTTGGAACGAGCGCGTACCCTGATTCAGACTCTGGGGATTCGAGAGAACCGCCTTCGCGACTATCCGCATCAGTTGTCCGGTGGCATGCGGCAGCGCGTAATGGTGGGCCTCGGGTTGGTGCTCAACGCTGACCTGATCGTCGCAGACGAGGCAACGACCTCACTCGACGTGATCGTAGAGGCCAAGCTCCTTGATGAGTTCAAGCGGCTGCGCGATGAATTCAACTTGGCCATCTTGCTCATTACGCACAACATCGCACTGGTGGCCCAGATCGCCGACCGCATCGCGGTGATGTACGCGGGCCAGATGGCTGAGATTGGTGATGTGGTGACGGTTTTCGATGATCCGCGCCACCCCTACACGGATGGTCTGCTTCGGTCGGTGCCCAACGTGAAGCTGGATGAACGCGAGGTTCTCTATAAGATGGGAGGAGAACCACCGAACCTGACCCATCCCCCTGCTGGCTGTCGGTTCCATCCACGATGTCCGTTGGCGATGCCCATATGCAGCCTTAAGGAACCGCAACTGCTGCCGGTTCGTGGAGATGCCAGCCACCTGGCCCATTGTTGGCTGCAGCAGCCACAGCCCGTTGACGAAGAGGGGGCGGCATGAGGGTAATCGACCCGACCGACAACCTCGTAGAGGTCCGTGATCTGACGAAGTGGTTCCCCGTGCAGCAGGGGTTGCTGGCACAGGTCTTCGGAGGAAAGCAGCGCTTTGTCCACGCCGTCGATGGCGTGAGCTTCGAGATCCGCCGGGGTGAGGTCTTCGGCCTGGCAGGCGAAAGTGGCAGTGGCAAGACGACGATAGGGCGTGTCGTCGTAGGTCTCACTCCACCCACATCGGGTACCGTGACCTTCGATGGCATCGATCTCAGCACACTGGGTTCCGCAGGGTTGCGCTCGTTGCGCAAGTCCATGCAGGTGATCTTCCAGGACCCGATGGCTTCGCTCAATCCTCGAATGTCATTGGGGCGCTCGATCGGTTACGGACTCGAGATTCACAATCCCGAGATGGATGCTGAGGCGCGACGTGCGGCCGTGGTTGAGATGCTCGAGCGCGTGGGGTTGGCACCTGCCAACTACTTCTACAACAAGTTCCCGCATCAGACTTCGGGAGGACAGAGGCAGCGCGCGGCCATCGCGCGGGCCCTGATCACCCGTCCGGAACTCGTGCTGGCAGATGAGCCGATCGCCATGGCTGACGTCAGTGTGCGCGCCCTGTTGCTCGACCTGATGAACGAGCTCAAGCGCGATCTGAGTCTCACCTATCTTTTCATCACGCACGATCTCGCTACCGCCAAGTATATCTGCGATCGTGTAGGGGTCATGTATCTGGGGATGATGGCTGAAGTGGCTGACTTGCGCGAGCTCTACACCCATCCGCTCCATCCCTACAGCCAGGCGCTGTTGGCGGCTGTCCCGGTACCCGACCCACATCAACGACGCACACAACCTATGCCCGAGGGCGAGATCCCGAATCCGATCAACCCACCCAGCGGTTGCCGTTTCCACCCACGCTGTCCCATCGCAGGTTCCATCTGTCGCACCGAGGTGCCAACCTATCGTGCTCTGCGCCCAGATCACTGGGTCGCGTGCCACTATGCAGAGCGTTACCTGCCGTCGGGTGACTAGCGCAGGACGCGCCGGGTGATGAGGCGCTCTCCCGGGTTGTGGCTGCCTTGGGGAGCTAGATCGCTTCGTCAGATACGAAACGCGCTCCCAATGTGACCCATTGGGAGCGCGAATTCATATGTGATCTACGCTGGAAACTACGGAAGTGGTGGCGGTGTAGCGGCGAATAGGCTCGCGAGGTCGGCAACATCGCCGGCCTTGGTCCAGGCGGCCATGCCCGCTTTCCAGACGAGCGTGTCACGCGTGATCTTCCCGGCCTGGATCTGTTGCTGCAGTGTCCCCACGTCAAAGGGCCCAGCCTGCTGCCCGCCGATGGCTGCGTAGAAGCTCACTTGCTGGGGCAGGGGGGGCGGCGCTGCAGCCCCGGCTGCGGCCTGCTGTCCACCTTGCACTGATTGGCCCAGCAACTGGCCCATCGCTGCACCAAGACCAACGCCTGCACCGAGGCCAACGCCCGCACTTGCTCCGCCACTCGGGTTATTGGCGGCTGCCACCATAGCCTGGGCCCCCTGGTACTGCATATAGGCGCCCATATCGCCGATGGCGCCCATGGAAGCTGCTGTATCGATGGCCTTTGCAGTTTCTTCGGTCGGCGAGATCGATTCAACGTAGAACGAGTTGAGCGTCACACCACGGGACAGGAACTCCTCCGCCGCCTTGGCTCGCACACCGGCTGCGAGTTCCTCGACGAAAGCAGCCATCTGCAGAATCGACTTCCCCATCTCACCGACCAAGTCGATCATTTTGGTCAGAAGGATGCTGCGGAAGAAGTTCTGGATGTCGCGGGTGCTGTACAGATTCTGTGTGCCAACGATCTTGGTCACGAAGAGCTGCGGGTCTGTGATCGTGATCGCATAGGTCCCATACCCTGTGACGCGCGCCATCCGCAGAATGGGGTCGACGATCGTGATCGGCTGGGGAGTTCCCCACTTCATGTCCGTCAGCTCGCGTGTGGTGACGAAGAACACCTCGGCCTTGAATGGGGTCTGACCGGAGAAAGCTTTGCCGATAAGGTCGACCAACAGCGGGATGTTTGCCGTCGTTATCGTATGGCGCCCGGCCCCGAAAGTGTCGAGCGCCTTGCCGTCACGGAAGAAGACGGCGGCCTGAGACTCCCGGACGATGAGCTGGCTGCCGATCCGAAAATCCCCCGATCCCCGCTCAGGGACGCGGTGCACCATCTCGCCCTTGCCCTCATCGACGTACTCTATGATGTCGAAAACACGTGCCATCTTCTGTTACCTCCCTAGTCTAGGCTGCCGTAGCCTCTCGTGGGCACGGCTGTGGTGTTATGCCTTTCGTGGCTACTTACTGTGCCGTCCCGCGAAGGATATCGGCGCGTTGGTCGAAGGTAGCGTTGGCTTCCCGACCCAGATCCCGGATCATCAGCACGAGCGATCGCGCATCCTCGCCCTCCACGCCTTCGCGGGCGCGGGCAATGGCAGCCTCGATACGATCAGCGAAAGACACCAGCGTGCTGTCGAACTCGTAGACGCGGTCCAGGTCGTCCTCTTTCACCTTCGCAGCATCGAACAGGCCCCCGTAGCCATAGGGCGCGGTGCGCACGCGGTCGATGAAGGTCTGAATCTGCGTTGCAGCACTGCCAGTCTCGTCCAGCAGGTCGAACTTGCCGGCCGAAACGAGATCCGTCTGTAGTGCATCGAGCTGGGTCTTGACTGTGCGCATACGGCCGGCGATGTGGTCGCGCAGTAACTTGTCCGCCTCACGGCGCTGTTCCTTCTCCTTGTATCCCTTGTAGCCGGGGATCTTTGCGATCAGCCCCTCGAGACCTGACATCTCGTTCTTGACTTTGTCGAGCATACTCATGCTAAGCCTCCTGATAGTCTATGCTGGATGCCATTGTGCAAAACAGCAACGAGCGCTGGGCGGAGGCCAGGAGATCAGGCCCGAAGGCGATCCGCCACAAGACCGGATCGGCGCTCAGCCGTGCTATCTGTCTCCATCCATGGCTGATTCTAGCATGGATTGTGTGCGGTGTTAAGTGCACTCGTCGCGAGCAACCTCTGGCTGACAACATATACGGGACTGGTGAGCAGAGGTTGCAGGAATCGGCGGCGGCTGATCACCTTTCGCCCT
>JAKJAE010000263.1:0-244 GCA_022707665.1 Chloroflexota bacterium | reverse complement strand
TGCAATAGTCCTGGCGATCCACTTCAAGATTCGGGCGGGCATATCGTCACGGTTACGCCGATCGATCTCGTGCAACTCGACCTGCGCCAGGTATTTGAAGGCATCGGCCTCAGGATTTGGCTTTGACATGACCGTGCCGATGACGTGGTGCTTGCCGATGATGGCTCCCATCACGGTGTCCTGGAAGGCCTGCGAAAAAAGCTCCATCGGGCCGATCTCGTCCACGATGACGATCTTGCCCTCA
>JAKJAE010000262.1 GCA_022707665.1 Chloroflexota bacterium | reverse complement strand
TGTATTGACATCGATGGTCCGGTTGTTTCGGAAGACACCTTGCGGATCCCGCTCGTGCAAGCCGATGGCACCGTGGGGCTCCTTGGCGTGGTCAGGCCGGATGGATGGCACCCGAATGAGGTCACCCTGGTCGTGGCGTTGGCAGAGGAGTTGCAGCGCCTTGCCACTCTCCACCTCCTCCGTGGCGTGCCCGCAGAGCCATCTATGGCTAACTCCTCTGAATCTTGACAGCTCAGTGGCCTGATGTAGAATAAAAACAGTGTTCATTAGCGATCGATTTCAGCTTCTCACACCAGAACGATAGGAGGCTTCCCCATGGCTTATGTGATTACCGCACTCTGTGAGCGCGCCGGCCTGTGCGTTGACGTCTGCCCGACCGATTCGATCCACTTTGTGGATGGTGACAAAGAGTGGCCGATTTACTACATCAACCCAGACACCTGCATTGATTGTGGCGCGTGCGCGGCGGAGTGTCCGAACGAGGCAATCTTCTCGGATATGGATCTGCCTGGCAAGTATGCCAAGTACGCTGACATCAATGCGGCGTTCTATGCCAAGGGACCTGGCGCGGATTTGGTCTAGTGTCTCTCTGAGATGAAACGGGGCCGACAGATGTCGGCCCCGTTGCTATTCTAGGGGCTAACGTGCGTAGATGGGGCTCGTGAAGATCCATCCCACACGGCGCCCGCGGAACTGTCTGTAGACCTCGACGCGATAGATGCCGGGTTCGATCGAGGTGTAGTTCAGTCCGCTCCCTCTAGTTGTCAGGACACGGCGCCCATCGCGAAGCAGGATGATCTCACCAGGCGCAGGAAGTGTGACTACGATGTTGATTGCGCCGAGGCGCCGCAACTCCTCCCCTGGCACTGCGGTAGCGGAGCCGCTCTTCGCCAGGCAACGGAATCCCCGGCTGGAGTGCGGCAAATCGTAGGCTACCCACGTTCGTCCTGCCCGGAGAGCCTCATAGATCAGGGCTCGATCTTCCTCGACGTCGCCCGACAGTGGGGCGCTTGCAAGGATGTGGGTATTGACACAGCGGAATAAGTAGTCGTAGGGAAAAACCTTGCGATGCACTGGACCCAGGTTGTAGCTGGCTGCGTGAGCATCTGCACCGCCGAACGCTGAAAGCCGATAGCCCCGGCTCAACAGCTCATCCCAGAGCCGCAGCGTTGAGCGATAGGGGCCACGAATTCCCCAATCAGGTCTGAACGCATAGATGGCTGCCGCGAACCAGCTCCAGAGCAGGCCCTTGAACTCCGACATGTAGTTCCATACCTCAAGGCCGTGGACGCCGTCCGGGGGCCAGTCGGTCCACGGAATGGCGCCCAGTTCGGGCCGGATCGGGCTGCGCCGCTCGATCGGGTGAGCAATGACGCATACCCCATCGCGTTCGCGGCTGGCCTGGATGAGTGTCTGTGTGTTGCCAAAGGTATAGGGGGCCATCTCCTTGCCCGCGCCATAGACGAGCAGATGGTTGCGCTGGGGCAGGCTACGGACATTGTGTAGCTCCTCGCCGGAGAGAACCAGCGTCTGGTCGTGAAAACCCTCCAGACCGGAAGGTCTGATGTTGTGGTCGGTCACGATCACGAAGTTCAACTGGGCTGCCGCGGCGGCCGCAGCGATCTCACGGTACGTACCTGAACCGTCCGAGTAGACGGAGTGTACGTGCAGGTTGCCGACAAGCTCACGGTAGGATTCCATGGTCTTGGTGTCCTGCTGCCTCAGGGGGTGTCCTGAGGTCGGAGCAGCAAGAGTGCGCTCTGACAGCCATCGTTGTGGAAGTGGAGAACGATGGTAGCTTCCTCCGGGGTGCAGCCCAAGAGAATCTTGATCTCGGCATCGCGTCTCACGGCATCGACGGTGCACACGGCACCGGTAATCTCCCGGCTGGAGAGGCTCCCAATCCAGACGTCGATGCCCGACCCGTCTGCAGCGGTTGTCCCTTCCAGGTATCCATAGTCCAGGGGATAGACCCTATCGGGATAGCGTGGGTGGCGCGAGCCCCTGGGGCGGTCAACCCTGAGGGTTGCCGACCGTACAAGGTTCGATAGCGCGGTCCAGAAGCGGATAGGGGTGGCGTTGCTGTCCATAGAGTCACCTCCTCTGGCCTAGAGGATCAGCATCGCATCCCCAAAGGAGAAGAAGCGATAGCGCTCGCGGATCGCCTCCGCATAGGCGTCGCGGATGAATTGCTCGCCCGCGAAAGCCATCACCAGCGCCAGCAGCGAGCTGCGTGGCAGATGGAAATTGGTAATGAGCGCGTCGACGATGCGGAACCTGAACCCAGGGGTGATGTAGAGATCCGTGAAGCCCTCAAAGGGCGATAGGGGGCGCCAGGGGCACGATTCCGTGGTCGCCGCTTCTGGAGTTTCTGGCACCTGAAGGAGGCCGTGACGCGCTGCAGTCTCCAGTACCCTGACACTGGTTGTCCCCACGGCGACGATGCTTCTTCCCATCACTTTGCTGCGGTTGATCTGTTCGACGGTGGGTGTATCGACGCGGCACCACTCGCGATGGATCTGGTGTCCCTCGACGGTAGACTCGGTGATGGGGCGGAAGGTGTCCAGCCCGACGTGCAGGGTTACGTAGGCTAACCTGGTTCCAGCGTCCCGAAGGCTGAGGAGCAGGTCGGGCGTGAAATGGAGTCCTGCAGTGGGAGCTGCTGCGCTCCCCGGGGTGCGCGCGTAGATGGTCTGATAACGCTCTGGGTCACGGAGTGGCGCGTGAATGTAGGGCGGCAATGGGGTGTGCCCGAGCGCTTCGAGATAGCCCTCGACGGGCTCGGAGAAGAGCAGCGTCCGTTCGCCTCGTTCGCCTGTCTCGGCAACGTCTGCTATGAGTGCCGAAGGCTCATCGCCATCCAGGAAGCGTATGCGGGTTCCCTCCCGTGTGCGTGCTCCGCCGACCAGAGCCCGCCACCGGAGGTCATCCAGCTTGCGCAGCAGGAGTACTTCGACCTGTCCCCCCGAGGATTCCTTGCAGGCGAACATCCGGGCCGGGATGACACGACTTTCATTGGCTACGAGGGTGTCGCCAGCTTTCAGATAGGTGCCGATGTCGCGAAAGGCGCGGTGCTCCAGCATTCCTGTTTCTCGGTGCAGTACCAGGAGGCGGGATTCATCGCGTGGTTCGACGGGAACCTGGGCAATCAGTTCTTCGGGCAGTGCGTAATCCAGATCGGATGTCTTCATTCTATCCTGGAAGGAGCTCTTTCCTGAGCTCGGGACCATAAGCGTCGATCAGCTCCGGTGTGATCGCGTAACTCCGGGCAATCGCCGAATAGAGATCAGCGCTGGGCCTGGGACGCCGGGCCTGGGTCGCGTGATCGAGTTGGATGAGGCCGAAAGGAAGGGTCCAGCCTTCAGCCCATTCGAAGTTGTCGACAAGCGTCCAGTGGTAGTAGCTCTTGACCGGACAGTTGTCCTGAAGCGCCCGCCAAACCTGGTGCAGGTGTAGTATCAACGCGCGTGGGCGTTGGTCATCGTCGCTGTCGGGGATGCCGTTCTCCGTGATGTGGATGGGCAGATTCAACCGCGAGAGGCGTTTGATCGCACGGAAGAGCCCCTCAGGGTAAAGCTCACCATAGTTGCCATCCATTGGCTCGGCATCGTCACTGTGCAGCCGTATGCCGTAAGCCGTATCCCGCGCACTGCGGTCGAAGGCGACGCGATCGCGCGTGTAGTAGTTGAGGCCGATCCAGTCAAGGGTGTTCCGTGTGGCGAGGGCCGGCCCGAACCCTACCGGAGGGAGCCACCAAGGCAGCCGATGAGTGCCTCCAACTGCGGCAAGCGTCGTGCGGTTGAACCAGAGGTCCTGGACCATGGCAGCCGCCCGATCGAGCAGTCGCCGGGGCCGGGCGGGGTCAAAGAAGCGCATATTGTGTGCCAGGCCAACCTGTGCCCCGGGCTGAATCTCATGGATGGCGCGGTATGCTGCGGTGTGAGCACGGAGCATGTGGCGAAGGACGCGGGCGGCCGTCCCAAGATCGTGCATCCCCGGTGGAAAGTCCCCAAGGATGTAGCCCGATGTCGCATAGACGTTAGGCTCATTGATCGTGCACCAGAGGGTGACATCGTCTACAAGCGCACTCACCACTTGCTTCACGTACCGCGCGAAATGGGCGACAACGTCGGGGTTGGTCCAGCCGCCGGATTCTGCAAGCCAAAGGGGATCGGAGAAGTGGTGAAGTGTCACCATGGGCTCTATGTCGCGCTCCCGCAGACCGCGAAGCATCTGACGGTAACGGTCGAGGGCAGCGGTGTCAATTATGCCGGGTTTGGTCTCGACCCGGCTCCATTCGATGGAGAGCCTGAGTGTCCGCAAGTTCATCGCAGCAGCGCGGTCGAAGTCGGCCTCGGCATTCGTCCACCAGTCGCACGCTCGCCCCGAACGATGTCCCTGGGCGATGCGCCCGGGTTGCTGTTCCCAGGCCCACCACTGGTTGTTGGTGTTTCCACCTTCCACCTGGTGTGAGGCCGTCGCAACTCCCCATCGGAAGTCGGGTGGGAAATGATAGGTTGCATCAGGCATGGGAAAGCAGTGTCTCCGCTCCGTTTGGGCCGTTTCCGCCATGCATCCCAGAGACGGCGGGGTCATCAGGATAGCGTTGTCAGCGATTGAATGCTAATTATAGCCGATCCGAGCACAGCGGCAACGCAGGAGGCAGGAGGGGTGCATTTCAGGATGGGGGCAAACAGCCTGTTCCCTCAGCCCCTGACGCACGCTCGCGGCCTTTGCTCAGCATCT
>JAKJAE010000261.1:251-4763 GCA_022707665.1 Chloroflexota bacterium | reverse complement strand
GCGCCGTTACGGCCTCCAAGGCTCTCGTGCTCAGCGGCGGTCCCATAGACCATGTCTCGGACCTCCGGGGCGCGTACATCATGCGGGGCAGCGAGCGCATCCCGGTCGACCTGGACGCGGTGGTCAACAAGGGTCAGGCAGGCTCGGACGTACCCTTGCTGGCAAACGACGCCCTGGTGGTGCCGAAGGCCGAGGAGAACTTCCACGTCATTGGGGAGGTCAAGCAGCCGGGCAGCTACCTTCTCACGCAAGCCGACACAGTGCTCGCAGCGCTCGCGATTGCAGGCGGTACATTGCCCTCGGCGAACCTCGAAGCAGCCACCCTCCTGCGAGACGGGCAGACGATACCTCTGGACTTGCGTGCCCTGCTCGACAATGAGGATTATGCAACGAACCTCGATCTACAGGCTGGCGATACCCTTGTCATCCCGCTGAGCAAAGCACGCGTGTTCGTCTTTGGCAGCGTCGGTCGGCCCGGGGCGTACCCGCTGCAGCCCCGTGATACCTACCTGGACCTCATCGCCCACGCCGGTGGGCTTAGCGGCCAGAGCCGGATCGACAGAATATGGATTGTGCGCAGCGCTGCTGGGAATCCGGCTTCATCATCATCCGCCACGAGTGGCAATCAGACAGTGTCTCAGCCGACTGCGGCTCCTGCCCAGCGAACCACTCCCACGCCTCGCACACGTCGGCCAGAGCAGGATGCCGGCGGTCCCAGCATCAACCAGGCATTCGGGGGCGCTCCGCCGCAGATGCCGTCCCGAGCATCACGGGACGGCTCCCGAGTTCCAAGTGGTGCGCCACAAGGTGCGCCGCCGGTCCGGGTCAAAGAACGCTACAGCATCACGGAACTCACGCGACTCGACGCTGCGTCGTACGCCGGCAAGCCGCAGGACGGGGACCTGATCTACGTACCGGGACCGAAGGAGCGAAAGCAGAACCTTCTGGACTGGCTCCTGAACATAGGGCTGGGCCGATTGCTCTTCAATGACTGAGCCGTGCTCGAAACCGACGCCGTTCAAGGGCCCAATACCGTGGAATACATCGAATACTACCGCATAATCCGTGAGCGGATCTGGCTCCTTATTCTTGGCGCCGTTCTGGCGGGGCTGGTTGTCGTGGGAGTCCAGCTCGTGTCCGGAGGCATGCGTTCATACACGGCCGAAGGAACGGTCCTGGTGCACCCCGTCGCCATGCCCACCATGATGACCCAGGGCGATGAACTCGTCATCGGGCAGGAGAAGGAATTCTGGCCCAATCTGCTGCAGATCGGCTCCAATCCCGACGCACTGGGCGCGATCCTCAAGAGCCTCAAGCTGCCGCCTGAAGCCGAGAATCAGTATAAGATCGCCATTACCGCAAAGCAGATCCGGGACAGCCGGTTCGCTGTCTTCTCATGCTCGTCGTCCAATCGCAAGATAAGCATTGATGTAGTCAACACGGGCATGGCGTTGTGGGATGATACCTGGCGCAAGGAGAAGATCGACGAAGCTGAGAGTGTAATCGCCGGTCTGCGCTCGCGTCTCCCTGTGATCGCGGAACGGCTGCAGGAAGCACAGGCTGTTGCTGAGGCCATTGAAGCGAAACACGGCGGCCTGGCCCCGTCCAAAGAAGCCGAGACCATTGAAGCCTCCCTGGCAGCCGTCCAGATGGCCATGCAGAATGCGAACCTGGAGACCGCAGCGGCCGCCGAGCGCTCAAGGGCGCTCGCTTCCCAGCCCGCGAGGACCCCGAACGTGCCGAACGTCGCATTCGTCGAGCGCATCGATGATCTTGAGCAACAGATCATGGAGCGCGAGGTCCTGCTGGCAGATATGCTCGAACGCCGCACGAAGGACCACCCTTCCGTCTCAGCGTTGCAGCGCCAGATTGACGATATGAAGAGGCGTGTCGCGACACTCGAGAAGGCAGCAGCGGCAGCCCAGCAGGAATCGGCGTACGTTCAGGAGTCCTCGATCGCCGCCCAGACTTACGCGCAGGAGATGGCGGCACGCAGCCAACTGCTTGCCGCGCGCGAGGGCGAATTGCGCAACAGGCTATCGGGTGCCCGGACAGACCTTATGGAGTACGAGAAGGCAACTGCAGATGCGACGGCACTGCAGAAGCGCCACCTGGCCGTCCAGGAGAGCCTTCGGTCGGCTGAAGCCGAGCTCCGGGCGCGGCGCGAAGCCGAGTTCATGCTCAGGACGGTTGCCGAGGCGCGAATTCCCCGTGAGGAAGGCCTCCTCAAGCAGTTCGCAATCCGGCTGGGGCTGGCACTGTTTGGTGGAGCGGCCCTGGGGATCATCGCGATATTCCTGCTGCACTACACCGACATGACCTTCAAGAACGAGGAAGATGCCGAGAGGTTGCTGGGATACCCGGTACTGGGAGGGATTCCTCACAGCGACGTACAGGTGATCGAGGAGGCGCCCGCCACAGGACCGCCCGAAGAGGAAGATCAGACGGCACGCGCTGAGGGTCCCCGGATGGATCAGTAGATGAGACCGGCCTGCACCACCGGCAGAACCGAAGCTTCGGACTCGTTACGTCTTGCGGAGAGCATCCATGTTACCCACGACTGATACACTGCTGGGGCCGGCGCCTCCCCACTCCGCCTTCCTCGAAGGTTTCCGCGTTCTGCGCGCGAACCTCCTGGGGCTTTGCAGCCGAGAGCCGTTCAGGACGGTGCTGGTCACCAGTGCACAGGCCCGCGAAGGCAAGACCACTATTGCAGCCAACCTCGCCACGGTCCTTGCCCTGGCCGGTAAGCGGACCGTTGTCGTTGACGCTGACGCGAACCTGCAGGGACTGAGCCGGGCGCTTGGTGTGCGTGGCAGGCCCGGACTGACTGATCTGTGCGCCGGCGACACGTCATCTGATCAGGTTCTCTGCCCGACGGAGGTCGATGCGCTCAGAATCGTCTCCGCAGGTACGCAGGTGGAGAGAGCTTCGGAGCTCATGCTGAGCGAGAAACTCCAGGATGCCATCCGTCACATCTCCGACGTGAGCGACTTCGTGGTCATCGATGCCATGCCGGCGGTGGGCTTCGGGGCGACGCTTTCGCTCGCGCCCGTGGTGGACATAGTCCTCGTCGTTGCCCGCGCTCGCGGCGACGCCCAGATCGTCAAGCAGGCCCTCGGGGCGCTCCGAGACGTGGGCGCGAATATCGCGGGCATAGTTGTGAACGACATCAACCCCCAGGACTCGGCGATCACGACCTCCTACTATCGGTACTACTACCAGGAAGAAGAATAGCACTCTCTGGTCAAGACCGAAGCCCCCGCCAAGAATTGGCACTCATTTGGGGAGGACCATATCACCATCGCCATCCGAAGGTGGCTCGCTGCAAGGCCGCAATCCCAGCCTGGTCCGCATGCAGCCGCGCCCCGGCGCATCCCAGCGTACCATCACCTGAGCTTAGGGAATCCTTGAGTTGACTTTGGTCTACGCTGAGTATATCCTATTACCTAGTAGGCGGTCACATAGGCTGCCGTACCCTAACAGGTGCCGCTGAGGGTGCGGTTTTCTCACGACACTATTGCCCTGGCATTCTTCCCAGTTTCATCATCTTCGCGCTTGTTGGCCCGGACTTCAGGGCCAAGTGCCGGCATCCGGTCGTTGCCGTCCGAGATGTAGAGCCGCCGTCGGAACGCGGATCTTTGGGTGGCGTTGGAGGCACTGTACAAGGGGCAGGGGAACCCCGTTGCAGCTGAGATGCTCCGCAATGTGATAGGAAACGTGACCCTGGGCGGGCTACGCTGGTGCGCCGTCCGGGGGGCACTTCCCCGGTTCGCCCCGCGGTTCTTCTGAATGTCGGGTCCTGTGGTTACCCAGAGCGATAGGTGACAAAGAGCGAAGCCATGCGGTTCCGGCTGATCTGCGGTGCATTTGTGCTTGATCCTGCATGGCTGCAGGGCCATGGGTAGCGCCGGGACGCGTATGCCGATGCCACACCAGGCTGGGGAGACCGACCAATGCTCCCCGGGTCTGAGATGACGATGTGGGGATCAGATGGCCATCTCCCGTGCTGCAAGAGTCATTCGGGATACGAGCTACCTCGTGGCTGGCCAATTCGTCGTTGGGCTGGCTAGCTTGTTGCCGTCCGCATGGCTGGCGCGCAACCTGCCTTCAGGCGAGCTGTCAGCCTGGCCCGCTTGTGTCAGTCTTGTCGCAGTCGTCTACACGCTGAGCAACTTCGGCTTTCGTGATTGCTTTGCGCGAGAGATACCCAAGCTCCTGAGCAGGGGCGAGGACGACCGAGCCTGCAGTATGCTGCGTGGCGGCCTGCTCCTTGTCACTGTCAGCACGCTGCTGCTCAGCTTGATGGCCTACCTGCTTGCCGATCCCGTGACAGCGATCATCCTCAAGAATGAGGTGCCGGCAAGAGTTGTCCGCCTTCTGGCAATCGCTGTCTTTCTGACGACCATGGCCACACACCTGGAATGGTTTCAGAACGCATTCCAGCAGTACAAGCTGTTTGCGCTAAGCCGCACCCTGAGGAACGTCATACGCCCCGTCGGCTCGGTGGTG
>JAKJAE010000261.1:0-241 GCA_022707665.1 Chloroflexota bacterium | reverse complement strand
AGGGAGCGGTCATTGGCCTGTCAATTGGGCCGGCAGTAGGCTGCGTCGTGGGACTGATTTCCCTGTGGCCCCGGCTCAGACAGGGGATGGGTTTGGCCTCCGCAAGCTCTCTGTTTCGCATCTCAATGCCGTACTTCGCATCCGGCATCTCGGCGGGTCTGTTGTCTCATGCGGACTATGTCCTTGTAGGTGCGATCGGTGGGACGCGAAGCCTCGCCACATACTACGTGGCATATCGGAT
>JAKJAE010000260.1 GCA_022707665.1 Chloroflexota bacterium | reverse complement strand
CGGTTGCTGGTCACAACCGACAAGCCCCTCTACCAGCCGGGCCAGATCATCCACGTCCGCGCTCTGGCGCTGGGTAGTTTTGACCAGATCCCCGCCAGCGACCAGGCCATCGACGTGGCCGTGGCTGACGGCAAGGGCAACATCGTCTTCCGCAAGAGCCTGAACACGACCTCATTCGGCGTCGCCGCGACCGATTTCCAGTTGGCGAACGAGGTCAACAGTGGGCCGTACAAGATCACGGCAGCGCTGGGCAACACTGTATCCGAGAAGACCATCACCGTCGAGCATTACACCCTCCCCAAGTTCGACGTAACCCTTACGACGGACCGCGCCTTCTATCGGCCTGGAGACACCGTGCAGGGCAGCCTGACGGCACGCTACTTCTTCGGCAAGGATGTGGCCGCTGGATCCATTGCCATCGAAGGCTACACATACGATGTCGATCGCGTCGTCGCCGTCACCATCGAGGGGACGACAGACGCGCAGGGAGCTTTCGACTTCAATTTCCAGTTACCAGCCTATGTCGTGGGGTCGGATCTGGAGGACGGACGTGCGCGGTTCTACGTGGAGGCGCGCGTGACCGACCAAGCGCAGCGCACTGAAGTTGGGCGCCTGTCGCTGCCCGTCGCCACGTCATCGCTTGTCATCGATGCCATCCCCGAGGCGGCGCAGTTCCGCCAGGGCGTCGAGAATATCCTGTACGTGATGGCGAGCTATCCCGATGGCGCACCGGCACAGGCCGACATCACGGTCAGCGTCTATGACACGGGCCAGTCGATCTCGGCGCGCTCTGGCCCCTACGGCCTGGCTGAGGTGCGCTTCACACCCCAGAACCCCTACGTCAGCCTTGCCATCGCTGCTCGCGATGATACGGGCGCCACGGCCCAACGCGAGTTCAGTTTCGAGGGTACGTGGACTACCGAGACGGTTCTCCTGCGCCCGGACAGCGCGATCTACCGGGTGGGGGATACGCTGGGACTCTCGATCCTGACCTCGCAGCCCCGCGGAACCGTCTACCTGGACATCGTTCGTGAAGGGCAGACCGTGAGCACCCGTGCGGTTGATGTGATCGACGGACGGGCCGAGGTTGCGGTGGACCTTGCGCCAGAGCATTACGGCACGCTGCAGCTACACGCCTACAAGATCCTGTCCGACGGCAGCATCGTCCGGGACACGCGGCTCGTCGTCGTGGATCAGGCGGATGACCTCGACGTTGCGCTGACTGTCGGCGCGGAGACCTACCGGCCGGGCGAGGATGCTACGCTCGATGTCGATGTCCGCGATGGCGCGGGATTGGGTGTCTCGTCGGCGGTTGGGCTTGCGATCGTGGATGAGTCGGTCTTCGCATTGGCAGAGCAGGACCCGGGCTTTGCGAAGCTCTACTTTGTGTTGGAGCAGGAGCTGCTCGAGCCCAAGTTCGAGCTCCACGGGTTCAGCATCCCCGAGATGATTGCCGATCCCTGTGGCACGGATGGCGCTGAGGGGTGCAGTGCGCTGTTGGACGAGGCAAGAGAAGGGGCGGGCAAGGCCGCCCTCGCCTCTGCTGTAAGCGAGCTGGATCCCTTCACGCTTAAGGCGAACTCCCGCGAAGGGTCGCTAGAGCGTGCGAGAACCCTGCAGCTGACCTTCTACCGTACGCTGGCAGGCGTCGCCTTCTGGGGCGCCGTCGCGATCCCGCTGGGCGTGCTCACGGCCAATGTTGTGGCCATCGCCAGGACGCGTCGCATCTGGAGCAGCCTGGGGCTTGCCCTTGGATTGCTTTTCACGGCGGGCCTTAGCCTCCTGGGGTTGCTCTGGATCTACGATAGGCTGCCGTGGTCTGTTCAGAGATGGTCGATGACTGCTGTTGCGGCTGTCGCGGGGCTTCTGGGTGTCATTGGCCTGATTGTGTTGCTCGTGGCTGCCGTGCGTCGACGTGACCGACTCCTTGGTATCACCCTGGCCACTGCGCCGCTCGTCTTGGGGGTGGGCCTCGTCGCGGCGTGGGCTGGTTCGCGTGCTGACGTGTTTCCTGAGGAGTGGGTGCTCGCGCTGGGGCTCATTGCAGTCCTCGCTCTCCCCCTGACCTTCCTGCTGCGTGGCTCGAGCTTCCTCGGGGAGAAGCGGATCGTGCACGGGGTCGCGGCTGTTGCTGCAGCCGTGCTGCTCCTGGGCCCGGCAGTTCTGGTGGCGAGCATCGGGGCCACGTCTCCGCGCGGTCTCGTTGGCGGCGAAGGGATGGATCGCGATTTCGCCCTCGCCAACGGGGCGGCCCCGATGCTGATGGCGGTGGAGGAGATGGCCTTCGAGGATGAGAAGGCGGTCGAGGCACCGGCTGAACCGATGCCGACCAGTGCAGGTGAAGCCGCAGGGCAGGCCTCCGAGCCGCCGCGGCTGCGTCAATACTTCCCTGAGACGATGTTCTGGCTGCCCAATGGCATCACTGACGCTGAAGGGCACCTCAGTCTGACCTTCCCCGTGGCAGACAGTATCACGACGTGGCGGGTCGCCGCCCTGGCCTCTTCGCAGGATGGGCGCCTCGGGAGCGCCACGGGTGCCTTGCGCGTCTTTCAGGACTTCTTCATCGACCTGGACCTGCCTGGATCGCTTACCGTGGGGGATGAGATCTCGGTTCCGGTAGCCGTGTACAACTACCTCGCCGAGTCGCAGACCGTACGACTGGAGGTCCAGCCAGAGCCGTGGTTTGAGCTGCTCGATGCGACAGCCAAGGAGATCGCTGTCGAGCCCAATGAGATCACCGTGGTCTACTTCCGCATCCAGACGCTCGCGTTTGGTCAGCAACCTTTCCAGGTGACCGCAACCGGCAGCCGTATGTCCGATGCAATCCGCAGGGACGTGCGCGTCTTCCCTGATGGCAAGGAGCTGCGGTTTTCGGTCTCCGACAAGCTCAGTCCGACGGTGCCAGCCGAGGCCACGATTCAGATCCCCGCTGATGCGATCGCCGGTACGCAGCGGCTGACCGTGAAGATCTACCCTGGCGTTGTGAGTCAGGTCGTCGAGGGTCTGGACGCCCTGTTGCGGATGCCCTTTGGCTGCTTCGAGCAGACTTCGTCGACGACTTATCCCAATGTGCTGGTACTGGATTATCTGAAGACCACGGGGCAAGTCTCACCTGAGGTGCAGATGAAGGCTGAGGAGTACATCAACCTCGGCTACCAGCGGCTGACGACGTTCGAGGTTGCTGGCGACCCGGGTGGCTTTAGCCTATTCGGCGATGCGCCTGCCGATCCGATGCTCACAGCCTACGGCCTTCAGGAGTTCAGCGATATGAGCCGGGTGGCTGAGGTCGATGGGGCGTTGATCGAGCGTATTGCTGAGTGGCTTTTCAGGCGCCAGGACAGCGATGGCTCGTGGCAGGGTGTCGAGGGCTTCCACGAAACGAGCATCACGAGCCTGACGGGACGGATTCCTGTGACCGCGTGGATCGTGTGGGGGCTTGCCGATGCCGGCTATGCTGACCATAGCGCTACCCAGCGCGGCGCGAGCTACCTGCGGGAGAACGCCTCCGGGGCTGAGAATGCCTACGATCTGGCGATGGTCGCCAATGCCCTCGTCGCGGTCGATACGAAGACCGGGGGCATCACCGCGTCCACTGCCGCTGTGCTGGAGCGACTGGCCGGGATGGCCAAGCGAGAAGGGGAGTCGGCCACCTGGGATGCAGGGCGCGAGACGTATATGGGCGGCTATGGCACCAGTGGCCAACTGGAGACCACGGCCTCCGCGGCGCTGGCGTTCCTGCGAGCCGGTCGGCAACCTGATCTGGCGAACGCGGCCCTGACCTACCTCGTCCGAAGCAAGGATAGCTTCGGCACCTGGGAGACGACGTCGGCAACCGTGATGGCGCTAAAGGCGTTTATCGAGAGCGTGCGGTCCGGTGCCGAGGACACGCAGGCGGAGGTGGCGATCACGCTGGATGGCGGTCAGAACCGGACGGTACAGGTGACCCCCGAAACCTTCGATGTGGTGCAGTTCGTCGTTTATGACGATGTGCCTGTGGGGCGGGACATGGTGGTCGAGATGGCGACCGAAGGCGAAGGTAACTTGATGTACCAGGTGACGACGAGCTATTTCCTGCCGTGGGAGAGCCTGAGCAAGTACCCTGACCTCGTGTCTGACCAGGACCTTGTGACCATCGATGTACGCTACGACCGCACCGCCCTCAGCGTCGACGATACGGTGGATGTCGATGTGACGGTTACGATGAACGAACCGGCTGGGGCTGCTGAACAGTCGATCATCGATCTGGGCCTCCCTCCGGGATTCACGGTCGAGACTGAGGACCTTGACCGACTGGTGACCCGGTTCACGGATGTGCCCGAGGATTACCCCTATGCTCAGGTGAAGCGCTATGAGCTGACGGGCCGGCAGATCATCCTCTATGTCACGAACCTGTCGGGTGCACAGCCGCTCAGTTTCAGCTACCGGCTGGGGGCGAGATTCCCACTGGTAGCTCAGACCCCGTCCAGCGTCGCCTACGACTACTACAATCCCTCGACCGCTGCGGAGGTGGCCCCCGTAACGCTAACCGTGACCGGGGAGTAGGGGAGAACGAGACAGAGCAGGTTGCGAAAGTCGTCCATCCGGTGGTTCGCGGCGGATCTCTGATCCGCCGCGAACGCATACATGGGTTACTTCCTGGTGAGGAGCGCGCTGAACTTGTCGCCGGTACGTTCTTCGGCGCGGTCTGTTGCCGGAGGTGGCTCGATCGAGAGCGCCGAGATCGCTGCGCGCAGATCGGGCGTCATGTCGATGTCCAGCGCACCGAGAGACCCTTCGAGCTGTG
>JAKJAE010000025.1 GCA_022707665.1 Chloroflexota bacterium | reverse complement strand
GGACTTCGTGTGGCTGCGATACGCGGTCGACAGGACCGAGGATCGTTGAGCCACGGCCTGTCGTGCGCCCGGCCTGTGCAGGTCAGGGGCACCCCGGACGGTACGGAGAGACGACGAACATCAGAGGTGGTTGGGCCGTGATCAGGGCGACGTAGTTGAGCTGGGTACAGCACCGCAGCTTCTTCTTCATGGTGGGATGAACCAGCTTCTGATGCGCCCCCTCTCACCCGTGTTCGACACGTTGTCGAGCGAGGTCGCGGGGAAGGTGGTCTACATGCTCTCTGTCATTCCCGCGACGGCGGTGTTGGCGCTGGTGTTGCGCCCAGAGGCGTCCATCACGCTGACGAATGGCCTGCTGTTCATCCCGCCGTTGGCGCTGGCGTGGGCACTGCGCTTCCTGTGGGGCTACGCACTGGCTCTGTTGGCCTTCTGGGCAATGCGCGCTGATGCGCTTCTGGCACTGCAGGATGGCTTGATCTTTCTTCTGGCGGGGCAGGTGGCACCAACCCGTCTGCTGCCCGGCTTGCTGCAGAGGGCTTCGGCGATCCTGCCCTTCCGGTACATAGTGGGCTTCCCTGGTCCGAGCCTGGAAGCACTGGTTGGGACGGATTCGGCAGTGTCTTGCTCGCCGCCCTACTCTTTGTGGGTGCGCCGCTGCTTTTCCGGACAGGGCTGCGACGCTATGCCGGCGCATCCAGTTAGCACAACGTTGTACCACAGTGATCCATCGACCCTGCAACCGCTTCCGCAGGGTCGATCCTATTGAACCGACAGTGCGCCACAGGACCTGTCCCGATGTCGTTGCTGTAGCCTGTCACCACCTACTCAGTTCTGCTATCGACGAACAGAGATGGCACCATGGCCTTTCTGAGGTAGACTCAGGCACTGGCAGTTGCAGCAAACACCTGGGGGAGGTCTCATGTGAACGGACTTGGCATCACGAAATTCGCGACAAATCCGATGATGGACAAGCTACGCGCTGGGCAGCCGAGCGTGGGCTCGTGGCTCTCGCTCTGCTCGCCGGTGGTCGCGGAGACGATGGCGTTGGTCGGATGGGACTGGCTGGTTGTGGATGTGGAGCACAGCCCGGTCGGCTTCGATACGATGGTCCAGTGTTTTCGCGCAATCCAGTTGGGGGGCGCGGTGCCGATGGCGCGCGTGCCCTGGAACGACACGATCTGGATCCAGCGCACCCTCGACGCCGGGGCGCTTGGCCTCGTCGTCCCGATGATCAACTCCGTCGAAGAGGCGGAGTCCGCGGTCTCCAACACGCGTTACGCGACACGTGGCATTCGCAGTTGGGCCGGCAGTCGCGTGGCGCCCTATATCGATGGTGACTATCAGACCTGGACCGAAGATAACCTGGCAATCATGGTGATGATTGAAACGGTCGAGGCCGTCGAGCACGCCGAGGCAATTCTTTCGGTCGAGGGCGTTGTGGGTGGGTTCATTGGGCCGGCAGACCTGGCGCTATCGATGGGGACCAAGGACACGGGGCCGGGGACGGAGCACGAGGCCGCGATGTTGGAGGTGCTCAGGGCGGCCAGGAAGGTCGGCAAGGCGGCTGGCAAGTACTGTTTCAGCGGCGCTGAGGTTTCCATGCGCATCCGTCAGGGGTTCCAGTTCCTGGGGTGCGCCAGCGATGCGGCCTTTCTGAGCGCTGCCGCCCGCGAGGAATATGCCGCGATTGATCTCACAGAGTGAACCGTTCATTATGGACCGGTCCCCTGGGCCAGTCAGGATGTCGCGGGCTCTCTTTATTGAACAGGGAAGGAGAAACTGTGGAGACAAGGATACTGGGGGGCACCGGTCTCGAGGTCACCGTTATGGGAATCGGTGCCGGCGGACCGAGCAGGATCGGGCAGAGTGCCGGGAAGAGTGACGCAGAGTCTATTGCCATCGTTCGCGAGGCGCTGGACGCCGGCATTACCTGCATCGATACGGCAGAAGCGTATGGGACAGAGGCCATTGTCGGCGAGGCCGTCCGGGGACGGGACCGTGGCAGCTACGTTGTGTCCACGAAGAAGAGCACCGGCAGGCAGATCACGCGGGCCGACGTGCGCCAGAGCCTCGAAGCGAGCCTCAAGCGGCTTCGTATGGATTACGTCGACATCTACCACCTGCACGGGGTGATCCTGGAAGACTATGAGCACCTGGCGGCGGAGATCGTGCCTGAGATGCTCAGCCTTCGCGATGAGGGGAAAATCCGTTTTCTTGGGATCACCGAGCGCTGGAATGATGATCCGGGACACGCGATGGCCCAACGCGCGTTACAGGACGACGTCTGGGATGTGATGATGGTGGGCTTCAACCTGCTCAACCAATCCGCCCGGGAGCGCGTCTTCAAGCAGACCATCGCCAAGAACATCGGCGTGCTCGTGATGTTCGCTGTACGCCGTGCGCTGAGCCAACCTGCGAAGCTGGTGGAGGTGTTGGACACGCTCATAGCCCGCGGGCAGCTCGATCCGGCAGATGTCGATAGGGACGATCCACTGGGTTTTCTGGTGCGGGATGGGCATGCCGCAAGTCTGCCCGATGCTGCCTACCGGTTCTGCCGCGAGGAGCCTGGCACACACGTGATCCTTTCGGGCACGGGAAGTCTTGAACATCTCAGGGAAAACATCGCATCGTTCCATCGCCCTCCGTTGCCGCCGGGCATCCGGCAACGCCTGGTTGAGATCTTCGCGCACTCGGACTCAGTGACAGGACAATAGGGATATGCTAACCTCTTTCTATCCTGGCGCCCTGTGGCCTGATACCAACGGGACCCACATCAACGCCCACGGAGGCGGTCTCCTGTACCACGAGGGTACCTACTATTGGTTCGGCGAGCACAAGATCGAGGGCCGTGCCGGGAACAAGGCGCTGGTTGGCGTGCACTGCTACGCATCACGGGACCTCTACAACTGGGAGGACCAGGGGATCGCCCTGCACGTCTCCGATGATCCCCAGAGCGATATCACACGGGGGTGTGTCATCGAGCGCCCCAAGGTGATCCATAACGCCACGACCGGCACCTTCGTGATGTGGTTTCACCTCGAGCTCAAGGGGCAGGGCTATCGTGCTGCTCGCAGCGGCATCGCGGTCAGCGATCGAGTGACGGGCCCCTACACCTTCCTCCGGTCGTTCCGCCCTAACGCCGGTGTGTGGCCCGTGAATGCCACACCTGCGCAGAAGGTGGCGATCGATCCGGCTTCTATTGAGCGCGAGTTCAACGGTAGCTTTACCGAGGATATCGACCAGGTCAACCTTCTGGGGCGGGATTTCGCTGGCGGGCAGATGGCACGGGACATGACGCTGTTTGTCGATGACGATGGCAGGGCCTACCACCTCCACGCATCCGAAGAGAACAGCACGCTGCACATCTCGCAGCTCACGGAGGATTATCTGGCACCAGTGGGGAAGTACATACGGGTTTTCCCCAAGCGCTATATGGAAGCTCCGGCGATCTGTAAGCGGAAGGGGAGGTACTACTTCATTGGATCGGACTGCACGGGTTGGGCACCGAACGCTGCGCGCAGCGCCGTAGCTGACTCGATCTGGGGGCCCTGGACGGAGCTGGGCAACCCGTGCGTCGGCGAGGGACGCGACACCACCTTTGGGGGACAGAGCACATTCATCCTGCCCGTGGTCGGGAAGCGCGATGCCTATATCGCGATGTTCGATCTATGGCGCCCGGAAAACGCGATCGATGGGCGCTACATGTGGCTTCCCATGCGGTTCACCGATGTGGGCTTCGAGCTTCATTATCTGCCCGAGTGGGATCTGGGTATTTTCGACTGATATAGCCAGACCTTCGTGCTTTGCAGGAAGCTCAGTGGTCTTTTCGGGCGACAGGGAGGGCGCGTATGCCTCGGGTTTTCACCTTCAGGGTCAATGGTGGTGAGCACCACGTCCGGGTAGAGCCGGAGACGCCCCTGATCTATGTGCTCCGCAACGATCTGGGCCTGAAGAGCGCCAAGCTGGGTTGTAGCCTGGGTCAGTGTGGGCATGCAAGGTGCTGGTCGATGGGCGCGCAGTTCACGCGTGCCAGCTCCCGGTTCAGGACGTCGGTGGGCGTGAGATCACGACGCTCGAAGGGCTCGGAACTCCCGAGCACCTTCACCCTGTGCAACAGGCTTTCATTGATGAGGATGTGGTCCAGTGCGGCTTCTGCGTATCCGGGATGATCGTCGCGGCCAAAGCCTTGCTCGACCGGAACCCGCAACCCTCCGACGCCGAGATGCGCTCGGAGCTCAGCGGCAACCTCTGCCGTTGTGGTACCTATGACCGGGTGTTGCGTGCTGTGCGCCGGGCGGCAGGTGACCCCAGGCCCTCGCCGCCCTTTGAGCTGCGGTCCGCCAGCGACCTGGCTGGTCCTGAAGGGCGACCTCTGCCGCGCCCGCTCGTCCAGACGCCCGACCTCGATGCCTGGGTACGGGTCAACACCGATGGCACGATCACGTTGTTCACCGGCAAGGTGGAGCTGGGTCAGGATCTTCGAACCTCTGTGGCCATGATCGGTGCCGACGAGCTCGACGTCTCTCTTGACCGCATTCGTGTCGTGACGGCCGATACGGCTCAGACGCCCGACGAGGGCTATACAGTGAGTAGAGTATGTCCCTGGAGACATCGGGCAACGCCATCCGTTACGCCACCGCCGAGGTCCGGCGTCTTGCGCTTGATGTGGCCTATGAGGAGCTCGAGGCGCCACGCGATCGACTCACGATCGTCGATGGGACCATCGCGGACCCTGTAACCGGGCGAAGCGTCACCTATTGGAGTCTCTTCGGTGGGAAGCTCTTCGGTACCAGGGTGACGGGCATTGCACAGCCCAAGCGCCCGGAGTCCTATGCAACGGTAGGGCGCCCGAGACAGCGGCTCGATCTGGTCGGTAAGGTGACCGGGGCGCCGACCTTCGTCCACGATCTTGACCTGCCGGGTATGGTCCACGGGCGGGTTGTGCGTCCGCCCAACTACGCCGCAAGGCTGGTCTCGGTCGATGCCGAGGCTATCGGTCGGCTGCCTGGCGTCCTGGCTGTCGTTCGTGACGGCAGCTTCCTCGGCGTCGTTGCCGAGCGTGAAGATTTCTGCAATCAGCGAGCTGGACACTCAAGGAGCAAGTAACCTTCGCTGCGGACGGGATCACGAGCACGGACTGGCGCACCTATCCGATCCTGCGGTTTCGCGAGGCGCCTACCATCGAGACCGTGCTGCTTAACCGGCCCGGGCAACCCTACCTGGGCATCGGTGAGGGTGCCCAGGGCCCGGTGGCTGCGGCGATTGCGAATGCCGTCTTCGATGCGGCAGGCATCGGCTGCGTGAGATTCCCTTCACCCCCGATCGCGTCAGGGTCGCCCTGTTCGGGGGCGGACTTGGCGTTCGCCCTGGGGAGGTGGGTTGACGTGAACCAGTGGAGATGCGGATGAAACTGACAGGCGAAGAGCGCGATTGGTTGGAGGGGGGCGCCGGTCCGGCGCTCAAACGGGCGATGGAGATCGTGGTTGCGCTCGGCACCATTTACGGTGCCCCGACCCTGATCCCCGTTGAGAGCGTGCAGATCTCGGGTGTTTCGTACCGCAACATCGGTGATGCAGGACTGCGTTTCCTGCGCCAGTGGGCCGACGAGGGCGCACGTGTTCGCGTGCCGACGACGCTTAACCCCACCGCGATGGACATGGTTCGTTGGGAGGCGCAAGGTTTCTCGGCTGACTTTGCTGACAAGCAGCGCCAGGTGGTCGATGCCTTTGCACAAATGGGCGTTGGTGAGGGCACACCGCTTCCAACTTGCACTCCCTACCTCATCGGCAACCGGCCCGCGCAGGGGACGCATGTGGCCTGGGCCGAGTCCTCGGCCGTCGTATTTGCCAACAGCGTGCTCGGTGCACGGACCAATCGCGAAGGGGGGCCGGGCGCGATCGCGGCGGCGCTCACCGGTCGCACCGGTGCGTATGGCCTGCACCGAGCGGAGAACCGCCTCGCGACGCTCTGCGTCGAGGTGCGTGCGAGACTTGACACCATCTCCGATTACAGCGCGCTGGGTGCGATTGTAGGTCGCCGGGCGGGGCAGGCCGTGCCCTACTTTGCCGATCTGCCCCTTGATGCGGTCGGCGACCCGTTGGTCGAGGAGAAGCTGAAAGCGCTGGGCGCAGCGATGGCGGCGACCGGGGCGGTTGGACTCTTCCACGTGGCTGATGTCACTCCCGAGGCGCGGGCCGCAGCGATGTTGGCTCCTGCATACGAGAGGCTCGTGATCGATGACGTGGCCCCCGGCTATGCGAGCTTGAGCGACGACGTCGACAGAGTCGACCTGGTCTGGATAGGTTGTCCCCATGCGTCACTGCGGGAGATCGCGCTGGTGGCTGAGGCGCTGAGAGATCGCAGGGTACAAATTCCCCTGTGGGTGACCTGTGCGCGCCCTGTGCGCGCGATTGCCGTTGAGCAGGGTCTCGTCAGCGTTATCGAGTCGGCGGGCGGCAGGGTGTTCAGCGATGCCTGTATGGGTATCGCACCCTTGCACGATCTGGGGTTCAGCGCGGTGGCAACCCCCTCGGCCAAGGGGGCGTTCTACCTGCGCAACCTGGCCCACGTGGCGGCGCGGTTTGCGCCGCTCGAGGCGTGCATCGCGATTGCAGCCGGGGATCGCTGAAAAGCGATAGGGAGAGGATATCTATGGGGAATGGCGAGCCGGCGACGTTCATCGGACGGCTGATCAAAACGGGGACTGCTGAGGGAGAGGCATTGGTCTCAGCGGAGCCCATCGGCTTCCTGGGGGGCGTCGATGGATCGACGGGCGTGGTAACCGAGCGTGGGCATCCGCTTGAGGGCTTGTGCGTGGCGGGCAAGATCCTGGTCTTCCCCACGGGAAAGGGGAGCACCGTTGGATCGTACGTGCTTTACCAGCTTGCTACGGCAGGCCTCGCCCCGGCAGCGATCATCAACGCAGAGAGCGAGCCCATCGTCGCCGTCGGCGCAATCATCAGCGACATTCCAATGGTGGACAGAGTGCCGATCGAGGCGATCCGGACCGGAGACCGCGTGCGTGTTGAGGGCGACCGCGTTGTGGTGTGGGCTGCGGAGAGCAGCGGATCTGGCGTCCGTGAGGAATGAGGGCCGGAGACATCAGGCTGTGATGGTGCCTGACCATCTCCGACCCTCACTTGTGTCTATGCTCTATGCCCTGATCGCCTCTTACTCCAGGCGCCACACTCGCAGATTGTCGAGGCAGACGCGAACGTTCCCCTGGTCGTAGGTGGAGCCACCCAATCCGATGCGTCCCGTCGTGAAGTGATCGCTCTCCACCGAGGCCTGTAATACCCCGTTGATGAACACCGAGAACATCCCGTCCATGCGCTCGATGCTCAGGTAGTTCCAACCGTCGGGGTAGATGTTCTTCGATTCCGTCCAGCCCACAAGGTTGTCCTGCCATTCGTCATTCATCAGCAAGAAGAGGGCATAGGTCTGGTCAGAGGGCGACACCTCGAACCAGTAGAGATTGTCACCGTCGGGCCCGAATCCCAGGCCGCATGACGCGTCGCTATCCTCTGGCGCCTTGCAGGCGACTTCGGCCACGAACTGGTCGGGGCGGAAGGGCTCGTACCACTCCCAGGCGGTCAGTTGGTCGGCGATGATGTCGATGCAGAACTCGCCACCAGCAGGGGCATTGTAGACGACACCCTCGGATGACGAATCTCCCCAGCTGTTTCGGTTGTCCGTGAAGTCGTCTTCGAAGCGCAGTACGGCGTTGGACGGAAGATCGGCCTTGCCCACGACGTTCCAGTAGTAATAACTGTCTATCGAGACGTTGTAGACCGTCTCGATGATCTCGCCATCCTCGTTCTCTACCTGCATATCGTAGGCGCCGGCTGCTAGACCCTCGAGTGTGAAAGTCTCATCGGGGCTGATGGTACTTCCCTGGAGCACGTCGTCACCCCACGTCTCGCTCTCCACCGGCGAAACGAAGAGGTGCGCGATAACCCTGTAGCCACCGTTGTAGACCTCTAACATCAGGGCCTGTTCTTCGATCACCTGGGTCACACTGCCGGCAATCTCCAGTCCCCAGACCGTCTGGATGGCGTTATCATCGGCATCCCGCGCCTGCACATCGTAGACGCCGTCCGCAATGCCGGTCACGGTGTAGGAGCTCCCCGCAGGGATCGTATCACCCCCAAGCTGGTCGTCTCCCCAGTCGTCGGCATCGGAGGGCGAAACGAACAAATACCAGATGTCGGTGCCGGAGTTGTTGATAATCTGAAGCTCTGTGCCTTTGGCTACCGTTGTCGCCGTGGGGAGCGCCGTGGGGAGCGCCGTCGGCTTCGGCGTTGATGTTGCCGGCGGGGCCACGGGTTCGCTGGTCGCGGTAGCTACGACGGGTGCTGGCGTGGTAGTAGGCGCAGGCGTGGGTGTACCCTCAAACAGACTACACGCCAGACTGAGCAGCATGAGACTGATGACCAACCAGAGTACTTTTGAACGAGCGAGCACCTTGGACTCCTTTCCTGACCAGCTAGAGCTAGAGGCGGAATGTGATGTGTTTCGTGTGCCGCCGGCCATAGGGCACCATTATCGCTCAGGTTGTGACTGTGCCAAGGTGAGCGCGTTGGCCTCTTTCTGAGCCCAATCGTACAGCCCCAGGGGAAACCGCCCGTGAAGCGGTGAGATTCGCGTGCCCACCCGGACGGCCTGCATCAGGATCCAGGCATAGGGCTGGCTGATCGTACCCAGTCGAGCGGCCTGACGCAGATCGGCAACCCCACCGGCATCCCATCCTCCCAGTACGCCCGTCAGGAAGCCGTAGAGCAGAAGGCCGATCAGGAAGACGCCGGCAGTGACCCACCCCGCAGCTACCCACGTGACCGGCGACCAGGATGCGAGGATCAAGCGAAGAAGTTGGTAAAGGATGATCGCGCCTGCTGCGGGCACGATGAGAGCCTGCCAGACATAGATCCGCACCTGGACCAGCGTCCGCTCGGCGAAGACCCGCACCAGGGCGGCTCTGATCAGGAGACCCGTGCCCCAGGCCACGAGGACACCTGTCATCCCCCATAGAGGAATGAGCACTAGGCCCCCGCCGATGCGCACCGCCTGTTCGATGAACGCAGCCACAGCAATCAGTCCAGGTCGCCCGGCAGCCTCGAGCATCCGCTCGGGGAGCCATGCGGTCCACTGCAGTGCCCCCCACGCCAGCATAGCCATGAGCCAGGGCTGCAGGTCGGCATAGCGCGCAGCCATTGGCGTCAGGAGTAACCGTTCTCCAATTGCAGCCAGCGCAGCAAACAGGAAGAAGCTGAACCAGCCTCCATAGCGGATCCCCTGGCTCGCGGTGTAGCGCATCAGCGTCCGGTAGTCCAGTGCCCTGGCTTCTGAGAGCGCTGGCAGAATCGCGCGATAGAGCCCCGAGAGCAGTATCTCGAAGCCAGCGACGGCCATCAGCACAAGCCGCCAACTATCCAGAGAAAGATCATCGGGCGTGAGTCTGGCGCGGAAGACCTCCGTCTGCAGCACGTAGCCGGCGACCGGGATTGCCGTAGCAAGCGCCCACGGAACTCCGAAGGTGAGCGATTCTCTGACGATCTCTTTGTCGAATGTAGGCAGGAAGAGCGCGCTCAACGAGCGCCCGCGGCGCACGTGCAAATAGGCCCCCAGCAGGAAGCTCAGTCCTTCAGCGACCAGGATGCCTACGGCCAGCGCTATGTTGCCGCCAGATCCTGCGCCAATCTCCGGATTCCCGCTTCCCCATGGGACGATGAGCCGCAACGCCATTGCCTGTAGCCACGGGACACTGACCGCCGTGAATAGCATCAGACTCTGCTGGTAATCGAAACGCTGGTGGGCCGCGAATGCGACCATGAAGATGTCCAGGAACCCCGGTATCTGGAGCACCGTCCTTGCCAGGATAGCATACGTGAGATGGGCTTGCCCCAGCGCCGGAAGCGCTGTAGCGGTGAGGATGGAAATCACGCCGACCTGCGCCGCGCCACTGAGTAACTGCCACCACACGTAGAACTGGAGGTGACGGGCGGCGCGCTGCGGGAAGTGAATATGATAGGCGCTGTAGTGGCGTATCGCAGACGTGGCAGTGCCCGCATCGAGCAGGATCCAGAGGATCATGCTCCAGGCTGCGACGGCCTCCCAGATCCGGAACCCCTGGGAGTCGGGAAAGAGCACCTCGGGCAAGAGGTAGATACGATAGGCAATGAGAGGCAACAGGAGCACGAGGTTCAACGGTAGTGAGGTGAGGAACCCCGTGAGAGGGCGGTGGAAGCCCGCACTCTGCCATGTCTCGAACGACGAGGGGCGCGCTGCCTGCACCGTGATCTGCTGCCAGGTGTCGGCCAGGCCAGGCCTGAGATAGAGGCGGCGGCGGGCGAGGTAATAGACGATACTGGCACTGGCCATCAGCCCAACCCCTACCCCCACCAGCGCCAACCGTCCGGAACGGTGCAGCGTTGGCGACCGCGGGTAGTCCACGAACGGGAGCGTTCTACCTGTGGCGGCGGCATCGGAGATAAGATGGTAGACCAGGTAGTCGAAGTAAGCCCAGCTCAGCCAATTCTCATTCGAGGGATGGGCGAACCACCCGCCGACGATGAGTACCTGAGTCTGCTCTCGTCCACGCACCCGCTGGATGACAGCCTGATCGGCTCCTGCAGTGACGATAGGGCGGAGCAGGTTGGGATTGTTGACCAGGGTTCGGGCATGAATCTCGGGCGCAGATTGCCAGGCGATCGCAGGCTGCAGTGGATCCTCGACGAGCGCTATCTGCACGGTCTCCGGACCTGCGGCCTGTGCTAGCCCGAAGGCGCTCACACCAAGCAGGGCACGCAGGTCCTCAGCGGTCTGAGGGAAAGACGGCCCGCAGAAGAGCACGAGCCCCACGCGTCCCTGCTGGATCTCTGCGCCGAACGCTCTCAGCGAGTCCTGCAGCGGCGCGTTGTTGATGACGATCACCTGCGCCAGGTCTGGTTGGTCGACACGCACCAGGAGGGGGGCGGCAAGGGCAATGGCTTCGGCGATGGCGTCCTCGGGGCCCACATAGTAGACCCCCACCGTCGTCGGGGCTGTCTGCGCACCCGCACGCGCGCCTGGCAGCGTCAGGGTCAAAGCGAGCAGGGCAGCGATCGCAAGCTGGCGAAGCGACCTAAGCCACACGGCGTACGTTGATGCCCTCGCACCGGTTGTTCCAACGGCGCCCGTCCTTCCGTTGGCGCCCGCCATTCTGATGGCGCTCGCCTTTCCGATGGCGCATAGCCCTTCCCTCACGCGGGCTTGCTCCATTATGTGGGTGGAACGGCTTCCGCATCCTCTCTCGGACGGAGCGGGGGGAGATCTTCGGGACGCTCGAGGCCGAATTGTTGCAGGAACTCGAACGTGGTCCCATAGAGGATGGGACGACCGAGCGACTCAGCCCGCCCTGTCTCCTCGATCAGCCCGGCGGAGAGCAAGGTGCGCAGGGTGCTGTCTGAGCTAACACCGCGGATCGACTCGACTTGAGGTCGCGTGACGGGCTGAGCGTAGGCCACGATGGCCAGTGTCTCCATCGCTGCCTGGGTCAGGCGAATGGTAACCTCGAGGCCGAGCAACGTCTCGACATAGGGGGCCGCAGCAGGGGCCGAGACAAGCTGCAGCCGGTCGCGGCTGCGCTGTAGCCGTAACCCTCCCTGCGCGAGACGGCCCTCCAGGTCCGCCAGTGCGGCATCCGTTTCCTCGATCGATAGCCCCGCCGCCGCCGCGAGTTCACGGACCGCCACCGGCTGTGGCGAGGCAAAGATCAATGCCTCCAGCAGCGCTGAAGGTGTCAGCTCAGCATCGTTGCTCACGCGCCGTTACTCTCTGGTTGAGCCTGTTCCCCGCGGTCTTCCTCGCCGGCAGGAAGTGCAGGCGGTAGCGGAGGCGGTGTGGGCGTGGACACCGGCGTGGGGACGGGTGTGGTGGCAGCCGTTGGCGTCGGCGCTTTTTTGGTCTGAGGCTCCAGAACGTTGACCCGGACCGAGGGCACGCCGGCGATCTGCATCCCCAACTCGTCGGTCAGAACAGACTGGATTTCGGCGATCAGGCGGCTGGCGGCCTGCGGTACGTTGGTTCCGGGGCTCACGCCGACATCAACATGGGCATCGACCTTGTTGCCCTTGGCACGGATCGTGGGTGTGATTCTGATCACGCCGGGCAGCGGGTTGAGCCGGTGCTGGAGCATCTCGGTGACGCTCTCGATGCTGATCGTCGCCATGCCGCCCGCGACCTGTTGGACCCGGATATAGCGGCTCCGGGGGCGACGCACTTCGACGAAGATGATGGCCAGGAGCACCAGATCCACCACGGCAGCAAGGGCGATGCCAATGCCAAGGCGGGTCCACGGTTCCTGGTTTGCGAAGTAGTCACCCCAATCCGCCATCCACCTGCCAACCGACGGAAGCGCTACGTGTGGCAGCAAGAAGAGTGCCGTGAATGCGGCCATCAGCACAAGACATACAACCACAATCACAACGCGGTTCAGCGTATTCAGAAAACCCATAGCATCCCTCCTTGCAACTCATTGAGACTCCAGATCCAGAGGCTCGTAGGGGACCCGCAGGTACCCGTCGCGCGGCTCGTTCCACGGGATCGTGGCGTCCAGACCCATCTTGGCCGTGTGCGTTTTCTGGCCCGGACTCTGTTGAGCACTTGGGTCGAGGCTCGAGCCGGGCTGGTCTGTGAGTACGATCAGGTCTCGGTCGGCCTGGAAACGGGTGGCGATCGCCCATTCAACATCAGCAGGGTTGTCGATGTCCACGTCAGGATCGACGATGACAACGTGCTTGAGTGACGTGTGGCCTCGGAATGCGGCCTCGATAGCGTGACGCGCGTCATCGGGCCCCTGGGGCGCGATTTGGATGGCCGCGTGCAGCCAGGAGCAGCCACCTGGGGTGATCCGGACACCTGTGCAGGTGGACACCTTGCTGACCTCGGCAAAGATCGTGGGCTCGCGGGGCATCCCCATCAGATTCTTGTGCTCCAGCCCCGCCGGAAGCAGGGCGTGGAAGATCGGATCCTTCCTGTGGGTGATTGTCGTGACCCTGAACACCGGTTGCTGACGGATTCCGTCCATCGTCCCTGACAGGTCCGGGAAGGGCCCTTCGTCCGCAAATTCGTGAGTCAGCACCCCTTCAAGCACCACTTCGGCGTCGGCGAAGACGTCGAGTGGCACAGTCCTTGCTTTGGCGATCGGCGTGGGTGCAAAAGCCTGAGCGATACCTACCTCGTCGATGCCCTTCGGCGGCGACATCGCGGCTGCCAGTAAGACGTGGGGTGGAAGGCCGATGCATACCGCGATGGGCAATCCTTCAGGCGCCTTGCGCCAGGCGGTGTCTGTGCCGCGCTGTTCCACGATGCGGCCTACCAGGCGATTAGAACCGATGCGCATCAGACGGTGGAACGAGATGTTGCGCCCATAGTCGGGGTCGACGATGATGGTGACGCCCGTGGTCACATAAGGCCCACCGTCCAGCGGATGGTAGCGCGGAATCGGGATCCGCTCCAGGTCCACATTGGACAGGACTACCTCCTGACACGGAGGGTTCTCGACTGTTGTGGGGGGCTCGGGATGCGCCATAGCCTTGGCCATCCTCTGGACGAGCTCAGCAACCGTGCACCCAAGGGCTCGCGCGAAGTGCGCCCGCTGAGCGACGTAGCCCGCTGCCAGGCGCCAGCCAGGATAGCCCGTGAGGGATTCGAAGAGCAGCGGGGTGCCATCGCGCCCTGCCATCACACGGGCGACGTCGAGCTGTGGCGAGATGGGGGTGTGGATGTGCTGGAGCTCTCCGGCGGCATCCAACTCGGCAAGGAATGTGCGCAGATCCATGGCATGGGCTCCATCCTACAGCATAGATGTGACGCTAGTATAGCAGAACGGGCCTGATTGACGATGCTGCCGGGTGTGGGGTTGGCCTGCGCCGCCTCCCGCACGTCCTGCGCCCCGGCCCCGCTCTACAAGGCGTGCTTCTAGAACGTGATCCGGATCTCTTCCACGTAGTTCGCGAGCGTCTCCCTGAGCAAGGCGTTGACGTCGATCTTTTCCTCTACCTCGATCACGTCCTCGATGTGCGACCAGATCGACGGACGCCGGGCGTGGAGCGAGCATGGGTCCTGATAGGGCTGGACCGACAACTCGAAAGTGCCAATGGCCTGTGCTACCTCGATGATCTCTGCCTTGTCCATGCCGATGAGCGGTCGCAGGATCGGCAAGGTCGTCGTCTGAGCAATCACGTGGATGTTCTTGAGCGTCTGCGAGGCCACCTGGCCCACGCTCTCGCCCGTCACGAGCGCCGGTATCTTGCGCCGCTCTGCAATCACCTCCGCGACGCGCATGATGAACCGGCGGAAGACCACCGTCGCCACACGCGAATCGAGCGCTGCCATGGCCGACTCGAACGGTGCCGCTGAGATCATAGTGAGGCGACCTGGCGCGCGGTGGGGCTCCAACAGCGCGTGTGCCATCGCCACGATCTTGGACGAGCGGATGCGTTCCTGGCCTCGCAGGAGGTGAAAGTGGATGAAGTCAACGGCACACCCACGCTTCATCATCAGATGTGCCGCTACTGGTGAGTCGATTCCCCCGGAGAAAAGCACGAGAACCCGCCCGCTTGACCCGTAGGGGAGTCCGCCCAGCCCGGGAATGCGCCGCAGGAAGAGGTGGGCTTCCTCGTCGTAGATCTGGACTGTCAACGTGATCTCGGGGGTGTGCAAGTCCACGGCAGCACCCGTTGCCGCGACCACCCGTGCGCCGACTTTGCGGCTGATTTCCGGCGAGGTGAGTGGGAACTGTTTGTTCCCTCGAGATGTGGTGACCCGAAACCGCGTGTCCGGGGTAATCACGTCTCGGGCGAGCGCGATAGCAGTCTCACTGATCGCATCCATGGTCAGCTTCGTCGTGGTGACCGGGGCAAAATAGGCGATGCCGGGAAGCCTGCGCAGGCGCCCCTCGAGAGTATCCGCCGCTATCTCGTCAGGCGCGGCGACGAGGATGCGGCTATAGCTGCGGCGCACCTCGACACGCCCCAAATCCTCGAGCGCACGCTGGATGTTCGACACCAGAATGCGCTCAAACGTGATGCGATTTCGCCCCTTGAGTCCAAGCTCGCCGTAGTGAACGATGTAGGAGTGTGCCATGATGCCTCCGGGGCATGATAACACATTTGGGTTGTCGTTTGTCTTCGATTCAGGTATGCTGCGTCCATGGCAGCCGGAGGTGCCCAATGAAGATCGTCATGCCCGAGTTCGTCGTACCGCTACTGGAGGAACGGACGTGCGCGTTGGTGCAAAGCCGTGAGCTTCTCGGGGCATGTGACATCGTCCTGATCGAGGATCTGGTTCGCGATCCAGGCGGCGTTGCCGGGGCTGTGGCCGGTGTCGAGGTGGTGATGGTGCCCTGGATGATTGCCCCGGAGCTGTTGCGCCAGGTGCTTGGCGTTTCTACCTTGCGATGGGTGCACACGATGACCGCCGGAGTGGAGCACGTGGTCCGCGCCTTGTCTGAGCGCGCGCTCAGAGAGCGTGCTCCGCTGTCGGGAGAGACCATCGTCATCACCAATGCGGCGGGCATCTTCGATGTGCCGATCGCCGAAATGGTGCTTGCCTGGATCCTTGCCATCGCCAAGCGCCTGCCCGACTTCATAGCACAGCAGCGCGCGCATCAGTGGCATCTGCTGCGGCTCCGCGAGGCTTCGGACTTGACCGTGGGCATCGTGGGACTGGGCAGCATCGGAGCCGAGATCGCCCGGCGTTGCCACGCTGTGGGGATGCGGGTCCTTGCTACGCGACGCCACATCGACCGCGGTGCGCCGTTCGTCGACCAGCTATACACGCCGGAGGACCTATCCGAGCTCCTGGCGGCATCGGACTTTGTGGTGGTGGCTGTCCCGTTGACGCCGGAGACACACGGCCTGATCGACGCCAGGGCGCTTCGTCGGATGCGCCGCGACGCCTGGTTGATCAACATCGCCCGCGGTGCCATTGTCGACCAGGCTGCCCTGGTCGATGCGCTAGCTCATGGCTGGATCGGTGGCGCCGCGTTGGATGTCTTCGAAGAAGAACCACTCGCTGCTACGTCACCGCTTTGGGATCTGCCCAATGTGCTGATCACACCGCACAACTCCTGGTCCACGCCTCACTTCAAGCGACGTGAGGCCGAGCTCTTCCTCGATAATCTGGAACGCTTCCTGCGTGGCGAAGCGCTGAGGAACGTTGTCGACCTGTCGCGTGGCTACTAGCTTGTGGGCATTGGTGACCTTTGAGCTTCCCTGGTCGAGCAGAGGCTCTGCCAGGGTGTCCCGTTCACGGGTCTGCCGTAGACGTGGAGACGGTCGATGAGCAACCGGGCGGCCCGGATCGGCCTTGACCTACGGCTCCACGCCTACGCGCCGGGTGGCATCTCTCGCTATGCGCGGCGGCTTGCTCGTGCTCTCGCTGAGTTGAACCTCCCTGAATCGCTGGTCCTGATATCGCACCGCAGGGCCACAGACACGATGAAGCTTCCCGGGACCCGTGCGTGGAGGTCTTGGACGCCGCCGCACCACCGTGCCGAGCGCTGGCTTCTCGGCGCAGAGCTTGCCCCATTGCAACTCGATCTTCTGCACACCAC
>JAKJAE010000259.1 GCA_022707665.1 Chloroflexota bacterium | reverse complement strand
CAGACTGGCATTGAGAAAAGCGATCTCCATCCACTTCTCACCGCCGGCAGTCTGAAGCTGGGGCTGGCTGGCCCGAACCAGTGACCAAAGGGTCAGGCTCAGAAGGAAGAGCACTTCCACGACCAAGATGTGCCGCCGGTGTTCGCGCCACCATTGGGGAAGCTCACCATAGCGCCCGCGCATCATCAGCAACCCAGCACACGCAACACCCATCGCAGCTATGACGACGGCGCCGCCAGTGTTGCGCCAAAGATGCAGGGTCCCGCCCCACCAGAAAAGGGTGCCCGAGAGCAAGAGCCCGAGAGCCTTTGCCGTCGCATAGCCCCGCGATGGCAGTCTGTGAAGCACGACAAAGGCGACGGGCAGTCCAGCGAGTGCAAAGAACTGGAGTGCAAGGTACCAGGCGAGGATCGATTGGATCATGACATCAGCTTGAAGGGGTGAAAGGTCGAAGGGGACAACGCCATCAACTATGGCCCCACAGTAATCAGTGGAGCAATGCGCTCAAAGATCGCGGGGCCGATCCCCGGGACCAGCAGGATGTCCTCGACGTGTTGAAAGGGTCCGTGAGCCTCGCGGAAGGCGACAATGGCCGCTGCCCGCGTGCTGCCGATATCAGGCAACCGCTCCAGATCGTCGGCCGTGGCTGTGTTGATGTCCATCGTCATTCCGTCCGGCACACTCTCACCGTCGTACTCCCCATCGCGAGGCGTGCCCACAACCTTAAGTGTGGGCACGAGCACATGCTGGTTGTCTGACACAGGTGAGGCAAGGTTCAGCACATCAAGGTCCGCATCTGACGTTGCTCCACCCGCAGCCTCCAGGACATCGACAACCAGGCTGCCAGGAGAAACGGTCACAACGCCCGGTGCCACGACAGCGCCGCTGACGTAGATACGGAGTGGCCACGCTGTGGGGGTCACCGCCACGCCGTCGAAGGCAGCAGTCTCCCCACCCAATCCAGCCTCAGAGCTCCAGCGCACCGGCGGCGTTACCTCGGTGTCGTTCCGGATGCCGGCCCCCCGAAGACCATAGGCACCGATCAGCACACCGATGAGGAGCGTCACCAACAGCGCTCCCGCTATAGCCAAACGGCGCCGGAGCGTCAGGCCTGTCCAGAGCGCGGCACGGGCCTCCTCGCGGGCCAATGCTTCGGTCCGGGCAATCTCCTGAGCTCGCAATGCTGGAGCAGGAATCTGTGGACCACTTGCGTCCACGCGCGGCACCTCCCTCTTGGCGCACTAACGATGCAGAATGTCAGTACCTCCAGAGAAAGCCCCGACGCCGTCAGCGTCACACGGACTCACGGCCAAGATGCCAGGATGTTAGGGCGCCACCTTCCGCCGGAACAGGTGTCTCGGCGCTGCACGTCGCATCCGCTGGTAGAGCTCCCTCAGGCTGGGCGGTCTCATGGTGGCGCCAGCCTCGAAGTAGCGGCGCGCAGCATGGCCCATACCCCAGGTCGCCGCCGCCGAGAGGCCTGCAGAGGCCAACCAACCGAGACCCGGCACAAGCTTGGCCAACTGCAGGCCCAAGTAACGCGTGAGCAAGCTGCCAGCCATAGTCGTGAGCAGCTCACGCGCGTGCGAGACGGTCAAAGCATGTCCATACGCCGCGGCGATGCGCAACACCAGACGCGTCTGCGAGGCGAGCAGTAACGGGATATCAAGGCCCGGGATGGGCTCAAGCGAGATCAGCGCGTTCGTCCACGCCGCGTTCCGGATGATGCGATTGGTGATCATCGCTCGAACACCGGGGAGCGCTCGCGCCATCGCCACCGCGACAGCCGGAGCCGCATTCAGGATCTCGGGGATGAGGCCATCGAGAATGCCATCACCATTCTGTGCGGAGATCGGGACAACGCGCGTCCCCAACAGGCGCTCAGCGTTTTCCATGACGTAAGGCAGGTCGCCGCGTATGGCGTCCGTCTTATTGAGCGCGACAATGACCGGCACCTTCAGACCCAGCAGCTTCTGGTAGAGGTCGAGGTCCGTCTGGCGCACACCGGCGACTGCGTCAAGAAGCAGGAGGACGAGGTTCGCCTGCGCTACGGCCTGTTGCGCTACCGATGCACGGTCAACGCCCCAGACCTCACCGAAGCCGGGCGTATCCACCAACAGGAACGGTCCCAACGGGTGTTCTACGACACCCGTTGTGGTCCCCGGCACAGCGCTGGTCGCCGAGAGTTTGCGTCCGTGGAGGCGGTTGAAAAGCGTGGACTTGCCGCTATTGACCGGCCCCACGATAACAAGCCGGGATGCCGTCTCCTGGGCCACCTCTCGCTCGGTAGCGTGCCAGTCCAGTGAGCGCAGAAGGGCCTGAACATCATTCATCTGTCGCGGAAGTCTAAGCAGGCTCATGGCATGCAGTGTAGCACAAAACCGCGTCCTGGCGGAGTCTTCGCGGGGCGCTACTCGATCAGGGCCAAGCTGATCCTGCCCCGAGCGGCGTCGACGTTCAGCACCTCAACCTCGACAACATCGCCGACAGCGACCTTATCATGAGGGTTACGCACGAACCCCGTACCCATCTGGCTGATGTGGATCAGACCATTCTGCTTGACGCCGATATCGACGAACGCGCCAAAGTCGACGACGTTGCGAATCGTGCCCTTGAGCTGCATCCCTGCTCGCAGATCCTCCATCGACAGCACATCGCTGCGCAGGACCGGGCCCTCGACTTCATCGCGTGGGTCGCGTCCAGGACGGGTCAACGCCTCAAGGATGTCCTCGAGCGTCGGTCGTCCGGTGCCGAGATCCGCAGCCAGCGCATCGAGATCCATCTCCCGGCGCAGATCGTGTAGCACTCCGGACAGATCGGGATGACCCAGAGGGAGCCCAACAAGGTCCACCACGGCGCGGGCGACACTGTAACTCTCCGGATGGATCGGCGTGTTGTCGAGCGGCTCTGCGCCCGTCGACACGCGCAGGAAGCCAGCGGCCTGCTCGAAGGTCCGAGGACCCACACCCGAGACCTTCCTCAGCACCTCGCGCGTCTGAAAGGCACCGTGTTCATCACGGAAGGCGACGATCGCATCGGCAACTTTGGGCCCAATGCCGGAGATATAGCGCAGCAACGCAGGGGAGGCGGTGTTGAGGTCCGCGCCGACGCTGTTGACCGTCGACTCCACAACAACATCAAGGGTCTCTGCCAGGGTCTTCTGGTCAACATCGTGCTGATAAAGCCCGACGCCGATGGCTTTCGGCTCGATCTTGACCAACTCGGCCAGCGGGTCCTCGAGACGCCGTGCGATGGAAACCGCCCCACGGATGGAGACATCCAGGTCCGGCAGCTCGGCACGGGCCAGACGTGAAGCGGAGTAGACCGAGGCCCCCGCCTCGCTGACGATGGTGTACTTGACCGGTGCGCCGTCGCGGATCACGCCGGCTACGAGTGCCTCGGTTTCACGGCTGGCAGTGCCGTTGCCGATCGCCACCACCGTGACCCGATGCGTCTTGATAAGGGCATTCAGTGTGGCTTTCGCCTGGGTTTCATTTCGATCCGGATAGATGGTACGGGTATCGAGCACCTTACCCGTAGCGTCGACCACCGCCACTTTACAGCCGGTGCGAAAGCCAGGGTCGATGCCGAGAACAGTCTGGCCGCGCATCGGGGGCTGCAACAGAAGCGCACGCAGATTGGTGGCAAACACACCGATCGCATGCGCATCTGCCATCTCGGTAAGCTCACGGCGCGCATCGCGCTCGATCGCCGGGAAGAGCAGCCGACCATAGCCGTCCTTGCGTGCTGCGATCAGGTCCTCGACGAGAGCGCTCCCCATATCGGCAGGATAGCGCAAGGCCAATAGGCCCAAGGCTTCAGCTTCAGGAATCTCCAACGTGACCTTCAGCACCCCTTCGCGCTCGCCACGATTGATGGCCAACACCTGATGGGGACGGAGTGACCGCACCTCGCCGGCAAAGTCGTAGTAGAGCTGGTAGACGCCATTCGCATCCTTGGTCCGGTCTGCGAGGGCAATGAAGAGCACACCACGACGCTGCGTGATGCGTCGCATCTCCGCCCGCACCTCAGGATCGTCCGCCGCAGTCTCAGCCACAATATCCCGCGCGCCCTGAAATGCCTCTTCCAGTGAAGCGACAGCTGTTGCACTCTCTCCGTCTTCTCCAGACGTCACTGTGACAAACGGTGCACCCAGTGCTTCACGCGTACCCTCAAGCGGCTGGGCAAGGATCAGGTCTGCCAATGGCTGGAGCCCCTTTTGCTTGGCAAGGGTAGCCCGAGTCTGGCGTTTGGGCCGGTAGGGACGATACAGATCCTCCAACCGCTGCAGGGTGTCAGCCGATTCGACCTCAGCCTGCAATTCCGGTGTTAGTACCTCCTGCTCCGCCATACTGTGCAAGATGGTCTCGCGGCGAGCTTCCATACCCCGGCGGTAATCGAGGCGCTCGGCGACGTTGCGCAACTGCTCCTCATCGAGTGAGCCAGTCATCTCCTTTCGATAGCGGGCGATGAACGGAACGGTGTTCCCCTCATCCAGCAGGCGTACAGCGGGCTGGACCCGTTCGAGACCCAGACTGAGATCCGCAGCAACTGCCGAAACGATCATTGTCTGATCCATCAACACCTCACGGTTGCCAATATTGGGGTTGCGGGCCAATGCATCGCCCAGTCTAGCCATAAACGGCCGTCTATCAAGCTTCGCTTGCATCGAGTTGGCGCCGGCGGACATTCTCGGGTACAATGCAACTACGGTCATCGATTTGTCATCAGGCAGTACCAGGCCTGAAGGGACCCTTCCTCTCCTCCCATCTGCCTCTGCCGGCCCCATCAGACTTCTCGCTCAG
>JAKJAE010000258.1 GCA_022707665.1 Chloroflexota bacterium | reverse complement strand
TCGCCGGCGGTGTGGAGTGTGTCGCGGCGGTCGAAGAGCAGCATCTTGGAGGCGACCATTCCAGCCTCGGGATGATCGTCGAAGGCCTTGACCACGGCGGAAATCCACTCGGGGTGTGCTTCGGTGTCATTGTTCAGAAGGACGTTGATAGCGCCGCGAGCGGCGCGCAACCCGGCGTTGCAGGCACCGGTGAAGCCCAGGTTGGTCGCCTGCGCCAGGACGCGGACTTCGGGATAGCGCTCGACGATCGCAAGCGAGTCATCCCTGGAGGCATTGTCGACGAGGATGACCTCGACATCGGGGTAGGTCTGGCGGCGCAGGCTGTCGAGACAGACCGGCAGGTGCTGGGCGCCGTTCCAGTTGGGGATGACGATGGAGACTCCGGACCGGGGATCCTTCTGGTCTGACACGGTGCTCACAGCAGAATAGCGACTCAGAGGCCTTCGCCGTCGGAGCGGCGGTAGCCGGCGTCTGCAATGAAGGCGGCGACCGCGTCGCGCCACGGGCGCAAGCGGATGCCAAGGGCGGCAGCGGCCGTGTTGGTGAGCGGTGCATAGGGGGGCGGGGTACTGGCACGCTGGAAGGCGCCCGACGTGATGGGGGTAAGCGGCACGTTGCCGCGTCCGCTGGTCTCCAGCAAAGCCTGGGCGAATTCGAAGCGCGAGGCGACGCCCTCGTTGACCAGGTGGTAGATGCCGTAGGCGTGGGTGTCGATCAGCTTGACGATGGCCTCGGCAAGGTCGACGACGTAGGTGGGGTTGCCGACCTCGTCGGTGACAACGCTGAGCGAACTGCGCTTGCCGGCGAGCACCTCATCGGCCAGTTCAAGCATGCGGTGCGGGAAGTTGCGTCCCTCGACGGCATACAGCCAGGCCGTGCGGACGATATAGGCGCGGGTCAGGAGGTGCTGCGCGTACCACTCTCCGGCGAGCTTGGAGCGTCCGTAGGCGTTGATCGGACGGCAGGACGCCCATTCGTGATAGGGCTCGGTCGCGGTGCCGTCGAAGACCTCGTTGGTGCTGATCTGCATGAACTCAGCGCCCACGCTGGCTGCGGCAAGCGCCAGATTCTGGACCCCCATTCCGTTGGCGCGATAGGCCAACTCGGGGTCGCGGGCACAACCGTCGACGTTCGTCATCGCCGCGGAGTTGAGGATGAAGTCCGGGTGGACCTGCGCTGCCAGGGCGAGCATAGCGGTACGGTCTGTGATGTCGTGGGCCGGGAGGTCAATGCCTTCCACCGCGTGGTTGCGTGCCAGCAGCGGCAGCAACGTTCGTCCCAGTTGACCCAGATGGCCTGTGAGCAGTATGCGCATCGACAGCGCTCCTTTTGCGGTGAGTGCGTGGTATGGGGGCACTCTACCACGGGTCGGAGATTTGGCTATCGGGGGGCGTCTGCAGAAACCCTCGCAAGGTGCGGAAACCTTGCGAGGGTGGGGAGATCTTGCGAGGGTCTAGAGACTGCTGGACAATCGGACCCTTCGCCGTATACTTCCTCGCTGTCAAGGTGCAGGAGTATGCAGTCGGTGGATCCCGTGTCACCTTGCTCTAGATAAGGGTGGCTTTTCCAGGTGTGTTGGAGACAGAACTATGAAACACGTTGACTTCCCCGGACGGGGAAAGGTGGCTATCGTCCGCACGAGTCCGAAGACGGTGCTGGACGACTATGCACGGCTGATGGAGTTGGCGGGATACCGCGAGGTCCTGCCCAAAGACAAGACGACGCTGCTCAAGATCAACATCTCGTGGCAGACGTGGTATCCGGCGTGTTCGACGGCGCCCTGGCAGCTCGAAGGTGTCATCCGGGTGTTGCAGCGCGATGGCTATGACCTCGTCGGCGTGCACAACGATACCGTGGTGGTGGATACCAGTGACGGCGAGGCGAACAACAAGCACCGCTACGTCACCGATAAGTACGGCGTGCCCTGTGTCTACATCTATCTGCCCGAGGAACGTTGGGTGCCCTATCAGCCCAAGCAACCCTTCCTGGTGCTGGACAAAGTGTACCCCGAGGGCGTGGTCATTCCCGAGGTGTTGATCGGGAAGAACATCATCCAGCTTCCCACGGTAAAGACGCACGTCTTCACGACGATCACCGGCGCGATGAAGAATGCGTTCGGCGGGCTCCTGGGACGCAAGCGCCACTGGACCCACAGCGTAATCCACGAAACGCTGGTAGACCTGTTGATGATCCAGCAGGATATTCACCCGGGGCTCTTCGCTGTGATGGACGGAACCTTCGCTGGTGACGGGCCGGGACCACGGGCGATGCACTGGCATGAGAAGAGCATCCTGATGGCGTCAGCCGATCAGGTGGCGATCGACGCAGCGTCAGCGATGCTGCAAGGCTTCAACCCACGCACGATTCCGTTCCTGCGCATTGCGGACGAGTTGGGACTGGGCGTAGGCGATCCGGCCGGCATCGAGTTCGTGGGCGATGAGGATGCTGCCGCCGAGCGTTGGAACTTCGTCCAGGAGGATACGTTCGCCAGCCAGGGGCAGAAGTTGATCTATCACGGGGCGCTCAAGCCCTTTGAGTCGCTGTTGCTCCGCAGCCCGCTCGTGCCGTGGTCCTACTTCGCGAGCAACTTCTACCACAACGTCTATTGGTACCCTGTGGTCGGCCGGAAACGTGTCGAGGCGGCGCTGGAGACCCCCTGGGGGCAGCTCTTCGCGCAGTATGGGGCTGATGCCGGCCTCGAGGGCGCCGTGTTGCCCACGGTGGAGACCAAGACACTGGTGCAGGGATTGGGCGCAGCTGCTGGCGCGCTGGCCGTTGCGGGAGGGGGGCTGGCGCTGCTACGGGCGCTGTCGCCGCGGCGGAAATAGGCGCTTGCGGCTGTCTGTGGTGGACCGAGCGACCAGGTCGTGCGACCAGGTCGAGCGACCAGGCTGTGCGACAGGGTCGGTCTCTGATGCTCAGTCGAGCTACCCGGGCGGATCACAGATCCGCCCGGCACTATGTAGGACGGTGACGGGCGGGTCGCGATGACGACGATGCGCGATGACAGCATAAACAGGGGGGATGCAGCGTGTTCCTAAGTGGGCTATTGATCCTGGTCTTGAGCTTCGTGCCGATGCTGTTGTATGCCCTGGTTCTCTGGTGGCTGGACCGCTATGAGAAAGAGCCCTTTGGCCTTCTGACGGTCTCCTTCCTGTGGGGTGCGGTGCCGTCGATTGTCCTCGCGCTGATTATGCAGATCGCGCTGGATGTGCCCCTAACGGCGATCCAGAGCTCGAGCCAGTTGACGTATGAGCTGCTCGGGGCCTCGGTCGTGGCGCCACTCACGGAAGAGGGCATCAAGGCGCTGGCATTGATCCTGTTGTTGCTCCTGTTCAAGCGCGAGATTGACAGTCCCCTGGACGGCGTGATCTATGGGGGGATGGTAGGGTTCGGATTCGCTGCGGTCGAGAACGTGTTTTACCTGTTCGGGGCTCTCACCGAGGGTGGCGTCGGCGAGGTGCTGGGATTGGCGTTCATGCGCGTCGGCATCTTCGGGCTCAACCACGCCATGTACACGGGGTTCACAGGGCTCGGTGTTGCCCTGTTCCTCGAAATCCGAAACAGAGTGCTACGTTTCATTCCTCTGGTGCTTGGATTCATGCTGTCGCTCGGTGCCCATGCGCTCCACAATGCGTTGGCCACGCTCACAGGTGTGGGTGGAGCTGGTGCGCTTGTGGCGGCGGTGTTGGTCGACTGGGCGGGTGTCGTCGTCCTCTTTGTGGTGGCCGTGGGCACGTTCTTCCTGGAGCGGAAACGCATCCTGGCCTACGCCGATACGCTGGTCCGGGGACAGGTCATACCCGAGAGTGAGGTGGCCGTGCTCAAGTCAACGTTCCAGCGCCGCATGGCACGGCTTGATCTGCTCCTGCGGGGCGACGTCAAGCGGTGGTGGGCGCTGCAGCGCTACTACCAGAAGGTGACCGAGGCAGCCTTTGCATGGCACCGCCTCAACCAGGGGGACGCGGCAGCACAGCCACGCCTCGCTCGCCTCGAGCAGGAGTTCAGGGCGCTGCGGCTGGAGGCGGTTCCCGGCACAGCGTAGTGCGCAGTAGTGGGGCCAGCGCAGCCAACGTGTCGTAGACGATGACTCTTGCGGAGATGCCGCGCAGGGTCGCCGAGATGTCCGCGCCGCGCTGCGCGATGGTCACGATCTCCTTGCCCTGCGCGTGTGCGTAGCCTGCCTCGATCCCGACGCCTACCCCTTTCTCCGTGAGGTCCACGATTACGAGATCGCTCCAGTCAATGGCCCTGAACGTGTGCGCCATCAGGTCACGGGGGGAGAGATCGACCTCGCCCCAGCGCTCGACATCGCGCACAATGCAGACCGTGTCGAAGCCACAGGCCTCCAGCGCACGGGTGATGGCCTCGATCCGGTCGCGGTTGCTGTTATCCTCGTGGTACTTGATTGCGAGGTAGGCGCGCATAGGCTTTGTGAGATCCATGCGCTCGTTATAGCAGCGAACGCGCAGACCTGCCAGCCGAAGCACCCTTGCCTGGCATAGCCCCCGGGTGTCGCGGCTTTCTGGCGCTGCAGACCGTTTTGACGCAACGTTGGGCGGGTGTAGACTGGTGGCGTTGTGTGCCACCTGCGTCAAGCGGTAGGGAGGGGACGAATGGCCCTATGCCGTGCTAGTACGACTGCGATCAACCCTGGCTGTCACTGCTCCCCCCGTGGAGCATCCCCGTGTTAGCCAAAATCCACAGTGCCGCCGTCATCGGCCTGCAAGCTGAATCCGTCGATGTGGAGGTAGACGTCGGGCGCGGCATGGCCACACTCACGCTCGTGGGGTTGCCGGATGCCGCCGTTCGCGAGAGTGGCGAGCGG
>JAKJAE010000257.1 GCA_022707665.1 Chloroflexota bacterium | reverse complement strand
GTGCTCCTCGTCATCGTAACGTCGGCGCTGGGCACGCTGGGCCCCTATCTGATGGGCCAGGCGATCGACGCCGTCACGGTCGATCGCGATCTGCGCCGGCTGGCCCGTGAGGCGCTGCTGATGCTCGCGGTGTACGTGGCCGAGGGCGGGATCGCCTGGTTGGAGGCCTACGTGATGTCGGGGGCATCGCAGCGCGCCATCATGGCCCTGCGCGACGACCTCTTCGCCAAGCTGCAGACGCTCTCTCTGCGCTTTTTCGACCGGCGGCCCCACGGCGAGCTGATGAGCCGCCTGACCAACGACGTGGACAACGTCAGCCGCATCCTGGGCGAGACCGTGGTGCAGTTGACCAACAGCCTGCTGAGCGTGTTGCTCATCTCGGTGATGATGTTCAACATCAACTGGCGCCTGGCGCTGGTCACGATGATCATCATCCCGATGATGGCCGTGATCACCGGTTGGCTGGGCAAGCGGACCCGCGCGGGCTTCAAGGAGCGCCAGGTGCACCTGGGTGAGCTCAACGGCATCATCGAGGAGACGGTGACGGGGGCCAAGGTCGTGAAGGCCTACGTGCGTGAAGAGGCCGTCGTCGAGGAGTTTGGGGTCACCAACCAACTGGTGAAGAAGTCGTCCATCAAGGCCCAGATCTGGGGTGGGTTCATGGGCCCGCTGATGAACATGATCCACAACGCGGGCTTTGCGATGGTTGCCGGCGCAGGGGGTTACCTGGCGGTGCGCGGTCTGGCCTCGGTGGGCACGATCGCGAGCTTTGTCGCCTATGCGCGGCGCTTCTCACGCCCGCTCAACCAGGTGGCCATGCTCTACAACCAGGTCCAGTCGGCGCTCGCCGGAGCCGAGCGGGTGTTCGAGATCCTGGACGAGGTGCCGGAGGTGCAGGATGCCCCGGATGCCCAGCCGCTGGCTGAGGTTCAGGGTGACGTGCGCTTCCAGAATGTGGATTTCGCCTATGACAGGGACGTGCCCGTGCTCAAGGACGTGAGCATGTGGGCGAAGCGCGGCCAGATGGTGGCGCTGGTCGGCCCGACGGGCGCCGGAAAGACCACGATCGTGAACCTGCTCACGCGATTCTACGACATCGATGCGGGCACGATCACGGTCGACGGCATCGACATCCGCAAGCTCAAGCTGGATGACCTGCGCCGGCAGTTGGGCATCGTGTTGCAGGATACGTTTCTCTTCGGCACGACCGTGATGGAGAACATCCGTTACGGGCGGCTCGACGCGACCGATGACGAGGTCATCGCCGCGGCGGTGACGGCCAACGCCGATCCCTTCATCCGGCACCTGCCCGAGGGGTACCAGACGGTGCTGTCGGAGAACGGCAGCAACCTGAGCCAGGGGCAACGGCAGTTGCTGGCGATCGCGCGCGCGATCCTGGCCGATCCGGGGATCCTGATCCTGGACGAAGCGACGAGCAGCGTCGACACGCGGACGGAGCGCCACATCCAGGAGGCGCTGCTGCGGCTGATGGAGGGGCGGACCAACTTCGTGATCGCGCACCGGCTGAGCACGATCCGCAACGCCGACCAGGTGCTGGTGCTCAAGGACGGACAGATCATCGAGCGCGGCCGCCACGAGGCGCTGCTGGCGCAGCGCGGGTTCTACCATCACCTCTACGTGAGCCAGTTCAAGGGGCAGTTGTCGGCTGAGGTGGCGGGGGATTGAATCGCTGATTACGCTGAGGGCGCAGATTGCGCTGATGGGTGATGCCTGCCCCCGACCGCGTGCGGTCGGGGGCAGGTGCGTGGAACCGAATCGCTGATTACGCTGAGGCTCTGGCTCCTCGCCTTGGCCGTCTGCGGGCGCGGGAAGGTGGGGAGGGGGACTCGGCGCATTGCGCGAGGCCCGGTTGCCCTGAGGAGATCTCGGGGTAGCATGGGGCCATGGATCAGGTCAGGTCTCGTCCGTTTGATGCTGCAGCAATCGCCGCGATCCTGTCTCGCTATCGTGGCGTACTGGCTGTGTACCTCTTTGGCTCGCACGCCAGCGGGCGCGCGCGGCGCGACAGCGACATCGATCTGGCCATTGTTCCTCGTGATGGGCAAGTCCGCGAGCAACGCCTCGATATGCTGACCGATCTCGCCAGGGAGGGTTTCTCGGACGTCGACCTGGTGTTCCTCGACTCAGACGACATCGTGCTCAAGCACGAGGCGGTGCGCCTCAACCGCGTTATCTACCGGTCACCCGACTTCGACACGGGCGTCTACTACTCGCTTGTCACACGGATGTACCTCGATTTCCTTCCCTACCTCGAGGTTCAGCGGGAGGCCTACAAGCAGAGGGCGATCTATGATAAAGTCTGAGGTCGTTCGGAAGCGTCTGGCAAAGCTTGACGAGTACCTCGCGTTTCTGCGGCTGCAGCAGCGCTATAGCTTCGAGGAGTTCATTGCGACCCCTGAACGTTACGGCAGTGTCGAGCGCTTCCTGCAACTGGCCCTGGAGGTCCTGACCGACCTTGGCGGGCACGTTATCGCGGACGAGGGATGGGGCACGGTTGACTGGCACAGCGACATCCCAGCGATCCTCTGCGAGCACGGCATCATTGCGGCGGAGTTGCGCGAGCGTTGGGTCCGGATGATCGGCTTCCGCAACGTCCTCGTTCACGCCTATCTCGACATCGACCTTCGGATCGTGTATGACGTTTTGCAGCGCGGGCTCGAGGATATCGAGGTGCTGAGGCAGGCGTTCGCCCGCATGTTGTAGCGGCCGCGGATCCGCCAGTGCTCAGCAGGCTGGTTCGCAGTAACCGATTCATCGGTTCCACTCCTGCTACTGTCTGTTGGGGCACCTGAACGACTAGAGTCGTTACTACAAGCCCCAGATGACAGTCTAGCCGAGCGGCAGCGGCGGGTTGCGCGGCGGGGGAGAGGGGGTAGCATTGCGCGCATGAGCGCGATGCGGAAGCTCCTGGTGTATCTGCGGCCCTACCGGCATTGGGTGCTACTCGCGCCGCTGCTGATGCTGGTCGAGACGACCACGGATCTTCTCCAGCCGCGCATGATCCAGCGGATCGTCGACGTAGGCATCGCGCAGCAGGATCTGGACGTGGTGCTCCAGACGGGCGTCTGGATGGTGGGGCTGTCGATTGCCGGGGCGCTGGGCGGGATCGGCTGCACCGCGATGTCGGTCCTCGCTTCCCAGGGGTTCGGCGCGGATCTCCGCGACGGGCTCTTCACGAAGGTGCAGTCGCTCTCCTTCGGCAACATCGACCGCTTCGAGACGGGCCAGCTCATCACGCGGCTCACCAACGACGTGACACAGGTCGAGGAGCTGGTGGGCCTGATGCTCCGGCTAATGCTCCGCGCTCCCTTGCTTGTCGTCGGCAGCTTCGTGATGGCGATGCTCTCGAGCCCCCAGCTCGCGCCGCTCTTTGCCGCGCTCGTCCCCCTGATCGTCGTGGTGCTCTCGTGGGTGATCAACAAGGCCTATCCGCTCTATGGCGACGTCCAGGAGCGGCTCGACGACCTCAACACGGTGATGCAGGAGAACCTCGCCGGCGTGCGCGTGGTGAAGGCCTTCGTCCGCGGCGACCACGAGATCGCACGTTTCAGGCGCGTGAACCGCGGGCTGATGACGATCACGGTGCGGGTGGTGCGCACGGTCGCGGCGGCAGGGCCGCTGATGACGATGACGCTCTATGCCGGCGTCGTGGCCGGCATCTGGCTGGGCGGCGCGCGCGTGCTCCAGGGGCGCATGCAGGTGGGCCAGGTGATTGCCTTTACCAGCTATCTGACGCGCACGCTCTGGTCGCTGTCGTTCGTGAGCACGCTCTCGACGCGCGTCGCCCGCGCTCAGGCTTCGGCAGAACGCATCGCCGAGGTGCTCGACAGCACGCCCGAGGTGCAGGAGGCGCCGGATGCGCGACCGCTCGAGGCGCCCGCGGGGCGGGTCGCCTTCGAGGATGTGACCTTCCGCTATGGCGAGGAGAGCGACCCGGTGCTCCGCGACGTCAGTTTCGTGGCCGAGCCCGGGCAGACGGTGGCTGTGCTGGGTGCGACGGGCGCGGGCAAGTCGACGCTGGTGCACCTGATTGGACGCTTCTACGACGTGGCGTCGGGCGGCGTGACGCTGGATGGCGTTGACGTGCGCGCGCTGGACGAGGCATCGCTGCGGCGTGCGATCGCGATTGCGCTCCAGGAATCGGTGCTCTTCTCGGGCACGATCCGCGACAACATCCGCTATGGCCGGCCCGACGCGACCGACGCCGAGGTCGAGGCCGCGGCGCGGGCGGCGCAGGCGCACGACTTCATCACCGCGTTCGCCGACGGTTATGACACGATCGTCGGACAACGCGGCGTGAACCTGTCGGGCGGGCAGAAGCAGCGCATCGCGATCGCGCGGGCGCTCCTGGTGCGGCCTGCCGTGCTGATCCTCGACGACAGCACCAGCTCCGTCGATGTGGAGACCGAGGCCGAGATCCAGGCGGCGTTGGCGGCGCTGATGCGTGGCGCCGCGGCGGAGCCGGGGGAGGGCTGGGCGGAACGCGTGCAGTTGTTGCGCCGGCCCGCGCGCGATGGCGGGGACGGCGCAACGATGACCGCGTTCGTGATCGCGCAGCGCATCAGCACCGTGCTCAATGCTGACAAGATCCTGGTGCTTGACGGCGGGCGGATCGCGGCAGAGGGCACGCACGCCGAGTTGCTGGCCTCGAGCCCCATCTACCGCGAGATCTACGATTCGCAGTTGGGCAATGGGAGGGCGACCCGTGGCAGCGACTAGGTCCGCACCACGGCGTGCGCCCGACGCCGGCGGCGTCGGTGCGCAGTGGCGACGGCCCAAGGAGCGGCCCCGCGACCTGCGCGGAACGGTCACGCGGCTCTGGGGCTACCTCGCGGCGCAGAAG
>JAKJAE010000256.1 GCA_022707665.1 Chloroflexota bacterium | reverse complement strand
AGCCCACCACGCGGGTTCAGGCGTCACGCTGGATGTACGAGAACATTCCCACGGCCATCAGGTTGCGCACGACGGATGGCACCCTCGAAAACGTCCCTCTGCCAGCCGGTCCGGTCCTGTCTGCTGCTCAGGGTGGGGGGGCTTCCCGCATCGAGACCAGTTACGCGCCAACGCACGAGCTTACCATCACCGCGATTGTGCTAACCAAGCTGGATGGCCTTGGCCAGGGAGGCAGCCGGACTCTCGCCGCTGAGTTGCTCGGGAGCCGTGCTGTGACGGAGGTGTATCTTCCAGACACAGGCACCGTTGAGGTCGTCCTCGACCTGGATTCTCCGGTTAGGGTCGCAGCCAACACGTCCGTGCCGCTCTACCTCAGCCTCCTGGAGGGAGCCGATGCAGCTCCCGACACATCCGTCGTCGCCAACGAGCACTGGGATGACCCGTTGCCGCTGCGTGTGGATGGCAGAGATCCGTTCTGGGACTGGTACCGGGGGCTCAGGTCGAGTGCTGACGGGCAGTTAGCTTTGTATGACCTGGATTCGGTCGAGAAGCGCATCAGCTTGCTAAGCTGGCTTGACGAGGCCGACTACATTGTCCTTTCCAGCAACCGTCTGTATGCCTCGATTCCGCGCCTCCCCATGCGCTATCCTCTCACAACTGCGTACTACGACGCATTGTTCGATGGGAGTCTGGGTTTCGCGCTGGAGGCCGAGTTCGTCTCATACCCTGCCCTGGGGCCCTGCCAGTTTCCCGACCAGGAGAACCCCTTTACCACCCAACATGCGCTCTCGAGTGACGCCCTGCCGTGCAGCATCGCATTACCTCCTGCTGAGGAAGCCTATAGCGTCTACGACCACCCGACCGTCTACGTTTTCCGCAAGACTGAGCAGTACTCGCGCACCAAGGCTCAGTTGCTTCTCCCGAGATCGCTGACCAATGCCGTCCGGTTCGTGACGCCCCGCGAAGCCACCAACGCCGACAGCGGGGGCAGCGAATCGTTGGTTGCCTCACCCCGCTTCCGGGCAGAGCAGGAAGCAGGCGGTACCTGGTCGAAGCTCTTCGATTGGGATGCGCCGCAGAATCGCTTCCCGCGCCTGGGGATCATGCTTTGGGCACTCATGGTCTCTCTGCTGGGCTGGATGGCCTATCCGTGGCTTTCGGCCCTGCTACCGGATCTGCGACTGGGTGGCTACGGGCTGGCCCGGATCGTGGGGCTGCTAGCATGGTCCTATTGCTCTTGGCTGCTGGCAAGCCTGCACATCGTTCCACATACGCGCGTGTCCCTGTGGCTGCTGTTGGCGATGATGGCCGCTCTCACAGCGTGGCAGGCATACCGTCATCGGGATCGGATGGGAGAGCTGATCCGGACAGGGTGGCGTGACATTGTCCTCGTTGACGTGCTGTTCATCGGCTTGTTCCTGATGTGGGTCGGAGTTCGCTGGGCCAACCCTGACCTTTGGCACCCGTTCATGGGCGGGGAAAAGCCCATGGATTTTGCTTACTTCAACGCAGTGATGCGGTCAACCTGGTTCCCGCCCTATGACCCCTGGTTCGCGGGCGGCACGCTCAACTATTACTACTTCGGGTTCGTCATCGTAGGGAGTCTCACGGAAGCCCTGGGAATCGTTCCCAGCGTGGCTTACAATCTGGCTGTCCCCACGCTCTTTGCACTCACCGGCATAGGAGCGTACACCCTGGCGAACACACTTGCGGGCGGCGATATGCGCAGAGGAAGGAGAGCCGGCCTCTGGGGAGTCGCCTTGATCCTCCTGATCGGAAACCTTGGCAATCTCCGCTCTCTGGCTATGGGACTCATCCAGGTCGGTAGCATCGAGTTCGAGAGTCTGATCCCGGGCTATCCAGAGGCCGCATCGCTTCTTGCAGGCCTCTGGAAAGTCCTTGTACAGGGGGCGCGCCTGCCGTTTCGTCCGGAGTGGTCCTATTGGGATGCAACAAGGATCATCCCGCCCGCCGAGGGCGAAGTCGGACCCATCAATGAGTTCCCGGCTTTCACCTTCCTGTACGCTGACCTGCACGCCCATATGATGGCGCTGCCTCTTACCCAGGCTGCTCTGGGCATAGCATTGCAGTGGGCGCTTGGCGCCGTCCGCGCAAGCGGCTCGGCTCTGCGCGTCGCACCAGGCGCAATCCAGTTGTCTGCGCCACCTCTAGGACCGCTGGCGGCTCTCCGGAGCCGGCTTGTTGAGCTCTTGCCCGTCCCTGCCAGCAGTATCCTGCTGGCAGGCCTGGTCGGTGGTGCTCTACGGGCGACTAACACCTGGGATTATCCTACCTATATGGCCCTGATGACGACGGGCTGGCTCATCGGGCTGTCGGCCTCCCGCAACTCCGGCCCAAAAAACGGCGAGCGCACCGTGAGCACGCGTGCGCTTTCGGCGCTGGTGACGCCCCTGCTCTTGCTGGGATGTGCCGAAGCCCTGTTCCGTCCCTATACGGCGAACTACAGCGGCGCCTATGCCGCATTCGAGATATGGAATGGTAGCCGAACTCCCCTCTCAATCTACCTGTGGATGTACGTGCAGTTCCTGTTTCCGCTCACCGCCGGCGCCGTGGCTGCTATAGCAAGGCTCTGGCGCCGGAGAACTGCATACACTACGGACGTGCTGCTCACGTCCGCGGCCCTCGTCCTGTTGGTGATGATCACCCTGGTGGCAGCCGTTGGCTACCTGGGCATCCACATCAGTTGGCTGGCCATTCCCCTGGGCACTATCGCAACTTCCCTCGTCGTCGGAACCGGCGAGCCCACACAGCGCAGAGTATTGTGGTTCTGGGTAGGTACCGCGCTGGCGCTAAGCCTTATGGTCGAAGGGGCAGTCCTAAAGGGTGACCTTGGACGGATGAACACCGTGTTCAAGTTCCACCTTCAGATCTGGATGTTGCTCGGACTGTGTGCCGCCGTGTTTGTGGAACGGATCTTCCACGGAGACAGCGTCGCCCTTGTGGGGCGACCTGTGGCGCCAGGTGGCTCCAATACAGCCGAACCGCCGCCCCTTGCGCCGGCGCTGCCGATTGCCCTGTCTGAGGGTGAAGGGTTGGCACCGGTTCGTGACCCGGCGCCCAGGGCGAGAGCGTCCGATATTGGGAGGGCAGCCATGGCGATACTCCTCGTCTGCGCCGGGCTGTATCCGGCTCTCGCCATACCGGCCAAGATACAGGACCGCTGGGTGCCCAGCGCACCGCGTACGCTGGACGGTATGGCCTATATGCCGTCGGCGATCCGGTACGAAAGGGATGTTGCCATCCCACTCGTTGCGGATTTCCGGGTCATTCGGTGGCTTCAGGAACACGTCGAGGGCAGTCCCACCATCATCGAAGCGCAAGCAGATGCGGAATACAGGTGGGGCAACCGGATGAGCATATACACAGGGTTACCCTCAGTCGTGGGATGGAGATGGCACCAGGTCCAGCAGCGAATGGTCATGCCTCCAGGCACGGTCGAAGCACGACAGCAAGACGTCCGTATGTTTTACGACACACAGAGCCCCGATCTTGCCCGGGACATCCTCGAGCGGTATGACGTCCGCTACGTGATTCTGACGCCCTACGAGCAAGCCCATATGGCGCCAGAGGGTATGTCCAAATTCCCGGAGATGCTGGAGAGTGGCGTGCTCCAGATCGCCTACGAGGACGAACTCTCGGTCGTCTACCGGGTCACAGACCGGTAGTCCACCCTACGTGCATAGCCCAGGTCCCAGGATGGTCACACAAGGATCGCGTAGAGGGTCAAGTCGTTGGAGTGCCCGTCAGCGTAGTAAGTCTCGGTGACCTCGAGCCCCAATTCTGCCGCCATGCGATCGACCTCCGCCTCGTCGATCAGGTGTACGTAGCGCATTCCTGAGCCTCCGCGGGCCCAACCGACGAGGTAGTCACCTCTGTCCAGGTCCTCGTCACTCAGACCTACTTCGGACCAAGGAAGTATGCGGCGGCGCAACCGCTCGGACTTCAGGATCTGCCAGTTGGCGAGCACAATGCGTCCATTAAGCGTGCGGACGCGATCTGCATAGCGAACGACCTCGAGTCGCCGGCTATAGCTGGGAATGTGCTGTAGGGCTGCCCTGATGAACACCCAGTCGAACCTATCCTTCACGTCGGCTACCCAGTCGGACAGGCTCAGGTCGCCCTGGATCAACTCGGTAGCCGGGCTCGACGGCGCTGTCGCGATCCGATCGGCGGCTACACGAAGCATCTCTCGGGAGCTATCGACGCCCACATAGGTGCAGGTGGCAGGCACGAGCAGGGCGAGCCGCGCCTGACCACAGCCCAGGTCCAGGACGTGATGGCCGGGCTCGATCTGGTCGAGAACGCGTTCGATACCCCGCTCAGTCGCTCCCCGCGAGTCACTGAACTCGTCGGCGAAGCTGTCATAGAAGCGCCGGTTGAGGTTCACCAAGTAGTCAGCGACATCATCTCTCATACGTGGGATTGTAGCGCGCTGACACGGGCGAACAAGGTGAAAGCGGCTGTGGTATACTACTGCCATGGCGAAGGGTGGGGTGCCAACGTCGGTTGATCTGGCAGACAGGGACGAACGGGACCGCGTCATGCAGCTGCTCCTGGAGCTCTCCCAGTCGCTTCTGGGCGCGTCTGAAGAGGATGAGGTCAACAGCGACGCAACGCTGATGGCAGTTCTGAGGCGTCACGGGCACGATGAGGGGACCTACGCGAAGTCGCAGCTCCTTGGGGCATACCGCGAGCTCGTGACCGCTGGCGAGATGGCGCCCAATCCAGTCCTCGAGCGGCGCCTGCGCAGTCGCCCCGTTCGCACCGTATCAGGCGTGGCGCCGGTTGCCATCCTGACGAAACCATACCCATGTCCGGGAGAGTGCATCTTCTGTCCGGATCA
>JAKJAE010000255.1:275-4883 GCA_022707665.1 Chloroflexota bacterium | reverse complement strand
CGGCGGTCAGAAGCGGGCAGCGTCGACGTCGTTGATGAAGCGGATGATCCCCTCGAAATAGGGTTCTGGGTCGTCGTAGAGCGTCAGGTGGCTCCCTTTGGGGCAGTGGAGGTACCGTCCGCGTTGTACCTGGCCCGCCATCCATTCCATGTGTGCGGGGTCCATCGTATCGTAGGCTGCACCGACAGTCAGGGTGGGCACGAACAGGTTGGGCAGATCGGCGGTGCGGTCCCAGGCCAAAAGCTTGCCACTGGCCCCAAGTTCGCTCGGGCCCTGCATTGGCACGTAGATGGATGGGTTGACGTGTTTGAAGGCGCGGTTGACGGGATCGGGCCACGTAGCATACGGCATGCGGAGGATGTGTTCCTCGTAGTGGTGCGGGATCAGCAGCTCCATATAGCGTGGGTTCTCGTAGTCCTCCGCAGCCTCGATGCGCTCTACTTCCGCAAGCACCGCGGGGTCCATCGCTGGTTTCAGCTTGGCATCCGCATAGACATTGTATGCCGGAATAGAGGCCATCATATTGGAGATGATCAAGCCTTTCAGGTGCTTCTGGTACTTGAGCGCATACTCCATCGCCAGGATGCCGCCCCACGACTGGCCAAAGAGGTAGAAGTTCGTGGCATCGAGCCCGCGCGCCACTCGCACCTGTTCCACCTCTTCTACGAACCGGTCGATCTCCCACAGGTCGGGCTCATCGGGTTGGTCGCTGTAGTAGGAGCCCAACTGGTCGTAGTGGTAGTACTCGATCTCTGCCCCTGGAAAGTAACTATCAAACGCTTCCAGGTACTCATGGGTCATCCCCGGTCCGCCGTGAAGGAGCAGGACCTTCTTCGTCGGATGGTTGCCGACGCGTTTGGTCCATACGTTGAAGGTCCCCTTGGCGGTGTCCACAGGAATGAGTTTCACGCCGCCGCTCAGCACGTCATCCCGGTTGCTGTAATCCAGATACGGATAGGTCATTTCTGCACCTCCTATGGGTCAGCTTCTGGAGAATCCGGTGGGGTTAGTGACAGCATTGTAGTAGCGGGCGTGGTGGTGTCCAGCCAACGACGGGCCCGCTGCCTCGTGTCCCGACTGTGAGCAAGCGTGTCACATGCGACTTGTCCACTCTGGCATACGTACTTGCTCCATAGGAGCCCGATGGTAACCTAGGGCTATCTCTTCGTGCGGAGTATGCTGTATGACGACCTTTCCCCCTGACGGTTATCAACGAGTGGCATCAACATTACCAGGGATCGAGGTCTACGCGCCGGTCGCGGAAGCAACGGAAGCCGAGGCCGCGGTCGTTCAGTTCAAATGCCCGCGCTGTCAGGCGACGACGGCTTACAGCGCAGAGGAGGGTGGGCTGCGCTGCGCACACTGCGGCTACTATGAGCCGCCGTCTACCCCTGCTGTGGGGAAGCGCGCTCAGGAGTTCGAGTTCACGGTGGAGACCGTCTCCGCCGCCCGCGAGGCCGCGGGGTGGGGAACGGAGCGCAGGACGTTGCGCTGCCAGAGCTGTGGCTCGGAGACCTCATTGCCACCAGGGCGGCTCACCAGTACCTGCCCTTTCTGCGGGTCGAACCAGGTGCTGCAGCAGGATGCGCCCGACGACCACCTGCGGCCTCGATTCCTCATCCCGTTCGCGATCGACGCCGATCGCTGCCGCGCGATCGCCCGCGAGTGGCTGGGCAGTAGCTGGATGACACCGAAGTCGTTGAAGACCGCTGCGGGTGTGACCGAACTCACCGGGGTGTACGTGCCCTACTGGACGTTCGATGCTCGCACTTCGGCATCGTGGCGGGCCCAGGTCGGCCATCAGGTCACGGACCGCACCTACGACTCGTCGAGCAAGACGTGGAAGACGCGTACGCGCACCGTCTGGCGTTGGGAGTCGGGCCACGTGGCCCGTGTCTTTGACGATCTGCTCGTGCCCGGCTCGGACAAACTCAGCTCTCACTTGCTGCGCAAGATCCAGGACTACGACACTCAGGCGCTTGTGCCCTATGCGCCTTCGTACCTAGCGGGTCTCCTGGCACAGGCATACGACGTACCGCTCGAATCGGCATGGGCGGTGGCGCGTGAGCAGATGCGCGACCGTACGCGTGAAGCGTGCCATGGGCAAGCATCGACCTCACAGGTACGCAACTTCAGTATGTCCCTTGACTTCAGCGACGAGAGCTGGCGTTACGTGGTGGCACCGGCCTATGTGGCCGCCTATCGCTATGGTGGGCAGTCCTATCAGGTGATGGTCAATGGGCAGACCGGGGCCATCGCCGGGCAACGGCCTGTCGACTGGACCAAAGTCTGGCTGGCTGTGGCCGCGATGGTTGCGCCCGGGCTGCTGTTGGGCCTGTTGGGTGTCCTGGCGGCGGTGCTGGGGACTGTGATGCCACCGTCTCTTGCGGTCGGTGGCGGGGTTCTGCTGGTAGCCCTGGTATTGGTGATCATTGGCGGCGTCTTCGCTGTCATGACGCTGAACAAGGCAAGGGGAATGGACGATGTCTGAGAACGATGGAAGCCTGAGTGAGGTCCGGGCGCTGGAGGCCATCGGGGTGGTATGTGAGCAGTGTGATTGGCGGTACTTCGCTCCGGGCGATGGCACCATCCCGGATGTGAGCCCCTCGTCCGTGTGCCCTCACTGCGGTAGCGCCCGTCTGATCCCGCTCGATAGGGATGCTGCGGACCACCTATATAGTGCACCACCGGAGTTGGTAGTGCCCTTTGGGGTCAGTGAGGCCAAGCTGGCCCAGCAGATTGCCACTTTCGCCTCTGGCATTCCCTATGCTCCACCAGATCTGACGGCAACGGCACTGCGTCACCGGCTGCAGCGCCTCTATTTGCCGATGTGGTTGGTCGATGTCGATGTGACGACCCAGTGGGGGGCTGAGGTCGGCTTCAACTACGAGGTTGTGAGCCATCAGGAGCGCTATGCCGATGGCGCGGGCTGGCGCACTGCGGAGGTGCGTGAGACTCGGGTGCGTTGGGAACCACGTGTCGGCACCCTGGAACGTCACTATGACAACACTGCTGCCCCGGCCCTGGAGACCCAGGCAGCCCTTCAACGGGTTCTTGGGAGCTTTGACCTGGCTGGGGCTGAACCCTACCGGCCCGAGTCGTTGGGTCGCGTGTTGATCCGCATACCCGACCGGCCGCCCCAGGCGGCCTGGCCCGACGCTGCAGCAGCGCTTCAGGAGCGCGCGGCACGGGAGTGCCAGATTGCAGCGGAGGCGGATCACATCCGAAGCTATCGCTGGTCACCCGCATATACGGACCCGGCGTGGACGCTCCTTCTTCTGCCGGTTCTGGCGGCCGCCTACCTGGACGACGATGGCGCGCCCCAGCGCGTCCTCATCCACGGACAGACGGGACAGGTCTACGGCGCCAGGCGAGGCTCGATGAAGCGTGCGCAGCGCGTTTCACTGATCACGGGTCTCATCGCGCTGGCCATTTTCGCCATCGGTCTTGTCCTTGCTCTGTTGTCGCTTCTCTTGCCGCCGCTGCTGGTCGTGGGGATAGCGATTGCATTGGCCGCGATCCCTGTCGGCATCGGTGCGATCTTTCCCATCGCACGCGTCTGGTCCTACAACCGCAAGCAAGCTGACGTACGGATGGAGGTGTGATATGGCTCTCCTGGTGTTTCCGCTCTCGCTATTCGCCCTTGGCCTTGTCTTCGCGATCGTTGACTGGGTTGCGGTTGCCATCGAACACAAGCCATTGGAGTATGTCGCAAAGCCGGCTACGCTGTTAGCCTTCATTGCCGGAGCGGGGCTCGTGGCGATGGCGACGGGCGGGGGCCGGCTAGCGTCGTGGTTCCTGCTGGCCCTGATCTTCTCGCTCCTGGGCGACGTCTTTCTCATGCTGCCCGGAGATAATTGGTTTCCACTCGGCCTAGGTGCCTTTTTGCTGGCCCAGATCTGCTATGTCGTTGGCCTGACACCCACATGGCCGCCCACGGCCTCGCTCTGGCTGATCGTTCCGATTGCGGCCCTGATCCTGCTGGTGCTGCCCCGTGTGATCCGTGGCGCGAGCGAGCGCGGCGCGCCGGAACTGAGGGCCCCCATCGTTGTCTATGGTCTTGCGTTGAGCCTGACCCTATTCTCGGGTTGGGTAACCTGGTACCGTCCAGGATTTTCCCCAGATGTCCGACCGCTAGCCAGCATGGGGACCACGCTCTTCTTCAGCTCCGACCTGATGCTTGCCTGGGACCGTTTCGTCCACAGGTCGAAGGTGCTCCGGCTGGCGGTCATCGTGACCTATCATCTCGCGCAGCTAGCATTGGCGCTGGCTGTGGGAATCCGCGCCCTGTAGCCGGCGGGCCAGTAAGGGCACATTGCGGGGACTCGCGTTGCCCCGCAGGTCGTAGGGTTCGGAACAATCGCTCATCTCAGGGCGTCTGAACCGTAGGATCAGAAGGAGGGTCGCACGATGAGTGAAGTGATCGACGATATGCCGAGACCACTGTCTCCAGGCAAACGGCGGCTGTTGCTGGGTCTAGCTTTGGCGACGGCTGCTGCAGTGGTGATGGGCGGGTTCTTCCTGGTGCGGTTGGCGTTGCGCGCCGCGGGGTTCTGGCCGGGACCGACCCCCACACCGACCTATACGGCAGTGCCGGCGGGCGGTCCG
>JAKJAE010000255.1:0-265 GCA_022707665.1 Chloroflexota bacterium | reverse complement strand
CATCCCTCTCGGTGGTGGGCACAGGATGGGCACCGGGCGATGTGGTCACGATTCGGCTGGTGCCACCTCCCGGTAGCAACGGAGCGCCGGTCGATGTGTTGACCACACCCGTCGATGACAGTGGCGCGTTCACTGCTTCACTGAGCGTACCCGTTATCCGCCCATGGTCCGAATATGCCACCGTTCGCGTGGAGGCATCGGGAAAGACCACGCAGGCGACGGTCAATGCTGTTGTCTACCTCACCGCGTCCACGCCAGCACCATT
>JAKJAE010000254.1 GCA_022707665.1 Chloroflexota bacterium | reverse complement strand
GGCAATCGCGTTCACGCGGTCGTGCCACATGCCGCAGAAGGCGGCGAAGTCCCCGTTGGGCGCCTCGACCACGATCTTGAGGTCCTTCCGGTAGCCAGCGCTGGATTGCTGTTTCCGTCGCCCCTCGATCGCCTCCTCCGGTGGTTCGCCCACGTGGTTGAAGCCGCGCCAGAGCACCCGGTGCACCTTGTGCAGGTCGTTCTCGTCGGCCAGGCTCTTGAGCCGGAACCCCTCGGGCACCGCGATCGCCGGAAACGGGTCGGGGATCCTGAACTGTGACATCGGCCACGCCAGATCGGTTTGCCTCACGTAGCCGCGCGCCATAACCAGGGTCTCGAGCTCCAGGTCGAAGTCGTTGACGTAGGCGCGCAGGAACGGCTGCCCCATTTCGGTCGTGCCATAGAGGTTGGCTTCCGCATAGGCCAGCATCTCGGGCTTCAGGAAGCCATAGCCGGGCTTGAGCTGGAAGAAGGCCTCGCACAGCCGGCTCTCGTAGTTCACGACGCCCACGATCTCGCCCCTGGGGGCTCCTATGTGCACATCCTCCCAGAGGCGGATCTTTCCGAGGGCCGTCTTGTCGAGCATCGGGTGCGTGTGCATATACTCCCACTCGGGCTGGAGCCAGTTGCCATCGCGGTTGCCGGGTTGGTAGTGGGCGACCAGGAAGTCGCCCACTACCTTGTAGTCGGTAGGCCCCGCATAGGGCCGTGATCTCACCGTCACACCGTCGTCCTTTCTCGCACAAGGATAGGGGGCTGGCGCACGGCGCTAGCCCCAGATCTGGCGCATCTCCTCGTTGGTAGCCAGGAGCTCGTCGAGCGTTCCCGTGCCGTCGACCCGACCGTCTTTGAGCACCAGGATCATGTCGGCCCGGTGGAGCGCCGGGCGCCGGTGCGACACGACCAGGCACGTGGTCCCCCGTTCGCCCCCGGTCCGGGAGAAGACTCCCTCCCACAGCGCTTGCTCCGTCTCCACATCCAGGGCGCTTGAGAGGTCGTCGAAGACCAGGAGCTCGGGCTCGCGCACGAACATGCGCGCTGCCGCCGCGCGCTGCCGCTGTCCGCCGGAGAGCCGCATGCCCCGGGGTCCGATGACCGTGTCCAGGCCGTTAGGCATGTGGACCAGGTCGGGTTCCAGCGCAGCCAGGCGCAGGGCCCCGAGAAGGTCGACCCGGTCCTCGGGCAGGCCCATCAGGATGTTGTTGCGCAAGCTCTCGCTGAAAAGGTGCGGGATCTGCGCGGTGTAGGCGCTGCGTGGCGGCACGAAGAAGGCCGCCGGGTCGTGGACCGGCACCCCATTCCACAGGATCGTCCCCCGCTCCGGTGGCAGCAGCCCCAGCAGCGCTCGCAGGAGCGTCGTCTTTCCCGATCCCACGCGGCCCGTGATGACGACGAAGTCGCCACGGCGCACGGTGAAGCTCACGTCCTCGACACCGGGCAACGGGCCTCTGGCCGGGGCCGTCCCGTTGCCGACGGTGGGGTAGTGGTAGGTCAGGCCGTGCACCGCCAGCGACGTGAGCCGGTCCTGCGCCCCACGGTCGGGCACGCTGATCTCGGGGAGCGCGCCCTGTAGATGGATCTCATGGGGCGCGACGAGGGCCTCGCTGTCCTCAGCCGGAGAGACCGCCGGTCCATCGCCGTGCATCAGCCTCATCAGCCGCCGGAATGCCACGCCGACCTGTTTGAAGCGCGTGGTGAACCCGCCGGCCTCGACGATGAGCATCGTGAAGCTATCCAGGCAGGTGGCGAAGAAGGCGAAGTCGCCGACCGTGAAGGTGTTGTCGCGGATCGCATCGGCGATCAACATGAGGATGAACCCGGTGCTGAGCGCGCCGGCCTCCTCGCACATCGAGTAGAGCACCTGATTGAGCGATCGGTCGCGCACCATCGCGTCCTGCCGGCCCCGGGCCAGCCGGTCGACGCGCGCTGCCACGTGCGCGTCGGCGCCGGCGACCTTGACCGCCTGCACGGCGCCCAGGATCTCGTTGAGCGCACCGCTGAAGCGGGCGGTGGCTGCGCGGCTGATCTGCCGGTAGCGCTCGGCGTGGTTGGCCATCGCCCGCGAGATCAGGATCACGACGGCGAGCGGGATCAGCGAGAGCAGCGCGATCCGGGCATCGATCGCGATCATCAGGCCCAACGTCACGAGCGTGTAGGTCATGATCGCGATCTGGTCGGCCAGCCAGCCGATCGTCATCTCCACCTCGCCGACGTCATCGCGGATGGTGTTGAGCGCCTCGCCCGGCGACCCGGGGATGGCGCGCGCGCCGGGCTGGCCCAGGATGCGCGCCAGCAGGTTCCGGCGCAGGAGCGAGCCGATCGTGAACTTGCTGCGCGCGCTGACGACGGCGCCGGTGCCGATGGTGATGATGTGGGCCACGCGCGTGACGAGCACCAGGATCACGATGCCCGTGACGCCGAACCGGTAGGGCTGGTCGCCCGTGAGCGTGTCGAAGAAGAGCTTGGTCATGATGCGCGGCGCCAGCTCTCCGATGTGGATCACGATCCAGACCGAGAGGAAGGCCACCGAGAGCCAGGGACGGTAGGCGATCAGGCGCCAGAGCATCTGGCCGGTGCTGAGTACGGCTTTTGCCGCTGGGAGCCGTGAGGCATTCTGTGATAGGGCAGTCATCGTGACCCTCCTACTATGCCAGGACGTCCTGCATACCCGTCTGCAGGAGGTGGGTGAAGTGCGAACCGGGGTCCGCCGCCAGAGCCAGCCGGTCGCCGAACTCCCGGATGCAGCCATCTTCCAGGATCAGGATTCGGTCGGCGCGCTGAACCGTGTTGAGACGGTGCGCGATGACGATGCCGGTCCTGTCTGCCAGGAGCAGGTCGACCGCGCGCTCGATGAGCTGCTCGGTCGCAGGGTCGAGCCGCGATGAAGCCTCGTCGAGGATGATCACGTCGGGATCGGCCAGGAAGGCCCGGGCGAACGCCAGGAGCTGCGCCTGCCCGGCGGAGAGGCCACCGCCGTCGGAGGCGAGTTCCGTGTCGAGCCCCTCCGGCAGCGCCCGCAGCCAGTCGCCCAGGCCCAACCGGGCGAGGGTCTGCTCGATCGCGGCGTCGGAAATCGCGGGGTTGAAGAGCGTCAGGTTGTCGCGCACGCTGGCCTGGAAGAGCTGTACCTCCTGGGTCACCAGCGTGACGCGCCGGCGCAGGTCGGCGATCGCGGCGCCGGTCAGGGCGCGGTCGCCCAGACGGATCTGGCCCTCGGTGGGATCGTAGAGGCGCAGCAGCAACCGGGCGAGCGTTGTCTTGCCGCTGCCGGTGCGTCCGAGGAGCCCCAGCACCTGGCCCGGTGCCACCTCAAAGCTCAGCCGGCGCAGGACGTGGTCGTTGCCGTTGCCCGCGGCTGGGGCGACAGCCGAAGCCGCAGGCTCGCCCGCGGATATGGGCACGGCCGCATCTGCCGCGACAGCCGGCATCTCGACGCGGTCGTCATAGGCAAAGGAGACGTCCTCGAAGGCCACCGCGAGCGCCCCCGCCGGCAGCGGGCCCGCGGTGCCATCGACCAGCCGCGAGCGCAGGTCGAAGAGCTGCTGGATGCGGCCGATGCCGGCCTCGGCGTGCTGCAGATCGTTGACCTGCCAGCGAATGTCGGCGATCTGCCCGAAGAGCAGGCCCATATAGCTACCCATCATATAGGCCTCGCCGATCGTTAGCTCGCCGCGGAAGAAGTAGTAGCCGGAGAGCGCATAGGCCAGCATCTCCCCGGCGGCGACCAGCGCGGCGTTGGTCATCCAGCCGGCGTAGCCGGCCAGGCTGGCGTTGCGGTTGACCGGCAGCCATTGCTGGAAGTGCCTGGCGAGGGTGCGCATCACGTAGCCTTGGGCGCCATTGGCGCGGATGTCCTCAGTCCCCGTGAACTGCTCCTCGAGGAAGCCGTAAAACTGCGCCTGGACCTCGTGGAGCCGGGTCCAGAACGGCGTCGCGAGATCCGCCAGCTTGACCAACACGACCATCCCGATCACGGCATAGATCGTGAAGGCCACCCCGTAGCGCCACCCCATCCCGAAGATGAGGATCAGGATGCCCACGGCCAGGATGCCGTTGCCGATGATGCTGATGGCGAAGCTCGAGAAGAAGTTGGAGAGCGCGTCGACGTCGGTGTCGATGCGCTCGGTCAGCTCGCCGGGCCGGTGCGCCTTGTGGAAGACCATGTCCAGCCCGAGACAGTGGCGCAGCAAGTCCAGCCGCAGCGCATTCGTGGCGGTCCAGGCCACCCGCTCGCTGACGTTCACGTTGACGATGGTGAGGACCTGGGTGACGGCTGCGATGGCCAGGAAGAGCACGCCGTGGCGGAGCAGGACGGATGTGGGCGCTCCGGCCATCGCCTGATCCAGAAAGGCGCGCACGATCTGGGGGTTGACCAGGCGCGACGTGATTTTCAGCGCTAGCAACAACGCAAGGACGATCATCTGCGGCCAGAGCGGGCGCAGGTACGTGTGCAACAAGGTCCAGTAGCGGTGAATCGGTATCTTCATCATGACCCTCGGCGACGTCGGGAAAACAAAAAGGCCGCGGACGTCACAGACGTCCACGGCCAGAGTTCACATCAAACGACGAGACGCACTGCGACAGCGTGCTCCCGCAACACCCAAGGCGCCGGGCCTGACTCAGGAGCCCAGCGCGCCACGATCATACACGAGCCCTGCGCGGGCCCGCGGATCGAGGCTTAGTGTCGGGAGGTGCTGTCGTTGGACATCGGGTCGGATACCTCAAAGGATACGTCTTTCAGTATAGGCCACGTCCCCCGAATGTCAAACGCCTCCATCTTGCAGGGTGCATTTCAGGAGGGGGGCAGACACGCTGCTCCCTCAGCCCCTGACGCACGCTCGCGGCCTTTGCGCAGCATCTCCGCCCGGAAAGTGTCGGGGACTGCGGAA
>JAKJAE010000253.1 GCA_022707665.1 Chloroflexota bacterium | reverse complement strand
CGCAGGTCTTTGGCGCGGCCAACAAGCCCGACAGCTACTGGACTGGAGGCTATAGCGGGCGGGTGCAGACGACCTGGCGCAAGTCGAAGATGGAGTCGGGCGGCGGCATTCTGCTGATGAACTACATCTATGATATCTACCGACTGCGCTACCTTACGGGTCTCGAGGTCACCCGTGTCTATTCCGAGTTCGACACATACCGCACGCCCGTGGAGGTTGAGGACTTCATTGCTGTGACGCTGCGTTACACGAATCATGTGCTCCGGGCGCGTCAAAGAGCGGCGTGCGCGGAACGCGGGCGGTAGGCAATCGCATCTTTGGCACGATGGGTCAGATCGTCTTTGAGGACAGTGGTTTGCTTGTCTACACGGACAATGTCGTCGAAGGCTTGACCAGGGGAGAGTGGACAGAGCTACCCTTCAGCGAACCCTTTGCCGACCAGTCTTACGTCACGTACTTCGATCGCTTTGCTGAAGCAATCGCCGAGGGCGTGCCAGTGGACATCCCCTGTGAGGAGGGGCGGAAAGACCTTGAGGTCTTCCTGGCAGCCTACCGGTCGGGTGAGACCTGTTTGCCCGTAGCATTACCGATGGCCTCGGGCCAGGAGCGGAGCACACTCTTCTGGGGATAGATCAGGGCAACCGCGGAGATCGGCTCACGAAGGGTTCTGGGCGATGGCGAAGCAGCTCGATGACATTGGAGCGTGGAAAGGAGTGCGATGGCCAAGCTGCGCATCAACGTCAATGATCCGATCGGTACGATCAATCCCAACATCTACGGGCACTTCGCCGAGCACCTGGGGCGTTGTATCTATGAAGGGATCTGGGTAGGTGAGGATTCCCCTATTCCCAACACTGGGGGCATCCGGAATGATGTTGTGGCGGCACTCAGGAAGGTCAAGCCTCCTGTCATTCATTGGCCCGGTGGCTGTTTCGCCGACGACTACCACTGGCAGGATGGGGTCGGGCCACGTGAACAGCGTCCGCAGGGGGTCAACATCCACTGGGGTGAGGTCCCCGAGCCCAATGCCTTTGGCACTCAGGAGTTCGTGCGACTGTGCAGGATGGTGGGCGCCGAGCCTTACATCGTTGGCAACGTAGGCTCTGGCACCGTGCGAGAACTGCGTTCCTGACGCTGACAAATAGCTACGCTACCCAGGCTATTGACCTCGATGTAGAGCTGCTGGCAGGTGCCACAGCCGATGGCGCGACAGCACGGGTCCTTGCCGGGGAGATACATGCGCACAACACCTTTGATGCACCAGCTTCGCTGGTGCCGGTGACAATGGCAGTAGAGGCAAGGGGCAGTCGCTTCACGGTAGGATTGCCGGCCGCCTCGGTCGTCGCAGTAGAGGTGGCCCTGGCCTAGTGGGAAGCGGCCAGAATCACCAGCCGCCCCACACTTGCCTGAGCGTTGATCTCAGGGAGGAACAATGCACGCATTCGAGACGTTGGCGGTCCCGATGGGATATATCGGGATTCACTGGTTTGGGCAGAACTCCTATGCGCTGAAGGATGCGGCCGGGACGATTCTGCTGATCGACCCGTACTTTCCGCATGTGCGCCCGGCTGACAAGTTCATCCGGACCCAACCCCCTCTAAATGAGGCAGATCTGCGGACCAACTACGTGCTGCTGACGCACGACCATAGCGACCACACCTGCGTCGAGTCGCTGCAGCGGATCCATTCGGCCCATCCGGCAGCGCGATTTGTTGGGCCGGTCGAGAGTACCCACCGGATGGTGGCCAATGCCATTCCCGAAGCCTCTGTGAGCACGATCGCTGCGGGTGATTCGCTGGATCTCGGCACGCTGCGGGTCCACGCGGTTTGGTCCAAGCCTGTGGAGGGCGTGCCCGAGGATGGGATCCGGCCACCTGATGTGCAGCATCTGGGATACGTCCTCGAGGCGAGTGGTCTGCGAGTCTACGTAACGGGTGATCTGATCAACACCTTCGGCAACCACGACGTACTGCTCAAGCCCGTCGCTGATCTGAAGCCGGAGATAGCCTTCTTGACGATGCATCCTACCGAGGGCGAGTTCCCGTACTTTGATGGCGCCGTGAAGATCGCCACCAGGCTCAACCTGAAGGCCGTCGTACCCGCGCACTATGCATGCTTTGTAAAGCGCACGTACGATCCGTACCTCTTTGCGGCGATGCTACCGGAGGGTGGGCCAAAGGCTCTCATCATCCCCTATGACACGGCGGTTGTCTATCCTGCGGGGTGACATCGCGCGATCATAGCGAGCTGGGCGGCAAGCCCAGCAGGGCTCTTCAGCTTGGACCCGGCCCACAGCCTCTCTGCAGGGTGGCTGAGCCTGGCGACAGTCTGGTGTCGTCGGGATCAGGGGGCGGGCGCTTCGATGAGGGGCGCGATATCCTCCAACGTCTGCTGCCCGAAGGGCGTACCGGGCGCGACGCCGTTGACGCGGACGAGCGTTCCAAGATCGGCCCAGTTGTAGAGGGCTTCGGCATCGCCCACATTGAGGATGATGCAGCCGTAGGAGGCTGGCCATCCAAGTACGTAGGGAGACAGACGGGTGCCGTATGACGTGATCGGCAGCTCGTGTATGCCGTTATAGAAATCCTCACCCTCGGCGTAGAACCCCATGAAATAGGGCATATCCAGATGCCAACGCTGGGCAAACGCCATCTCTTCTTTGAACAGGATCTGGAACTGCCCCGCCAGCGTGGGTGTCGTTGAGATGCCGCTCGAGACCTTGAACTCGAAGCGCTGCGCGTCACCTTCATAGGCACGCAGGGTCTGCGTGGGCAGATCGATCTCGATGCGTTTGCCCCTGACCAGAGGATGGGGGAAGAGAACGTCGATCGATGGGATCGTGAGAACCTGCCCGACATCGATCAGCCCGGGGTCGACATCGGGGTTGGCCTGCTGCAGACGCCACTGGGGGAATCCGTGTGCATAGGCGATATCGAAGAACGTATCGCCGAACTGCACGGTGTAGCTGAAGGGTGGGTGAGTCACGACTGCCTCTGCCCGGTTCGTGCCCCCAGACCGGAGCGCCTCGAGGATGCGCACGGTGGTGAGGTCCACATTGAGCGCGCGTCCCTCTCCAGCTTGAGGCGCAGCTTCCTGGACCCAGGCGAGCACGGCGCGGGTATCGAAGTTCAGCGTTATCTGCCCTTGGCGACGGAGGGGACTGAGCCAGCTCCCCACTACCCGCGGGCTCGCGGCGATCTCGGTGCGGAACCCACCCAACGCAGGATCGCCGGTGAGAGGGTCGTTTACTTCAACGACAAAAGGCTCACGCAGCAGTGCTTGAGCCTGACCGTATGCTGGTTCGGCTGTTGGGATCTCCGGCTCGGTGGTGTCGGGTACTACTCTGACTTCTGTGGTCCCCTGGGCCAGAGCGTCGAGTACCTGCGCTGTGGCGACATTGACATCCAGCCACTGCCCGCTTTGCGCAGGAACGACCGACGCTTGTCCGTCCGAGATGATCAGATCGGCATCGCGGGGTTCGGTCTTGAGGCTCTCCGCAATCTCTTCAACGCGCACACGCACCAGCGCTGCATCGGCGGGGGTCGTCGATACTGGGATCGTCGTCGACCGAGGTACAAGCACCCTGGTGAAACCAAGCCACCAGGCCGGTTCGCGGTTGCCTGAGCGCTCTCGGCCTACGGCAAATGCGCGGTCGACGGCATCTTGCACGTTCCAAGCCTGGCCGACCATCGCCCACGTGATCTTCCACGATTCCTTGCCGACCTGCAGGGTCACGCCCAGCGAATCGGGGGATGCCAGGCGGGCAGTCAGGCGGTCACCCGCCGCCCGCCGCGTTAGCCCACCAACGTCCAGAGGTCCTGTGATGAGACCGGCGCCCGTGGGATCATCGATGGACACGCCAGGGTAGATGCGATCGCGGTACTGGTCGCTCAGCGCAAGCGCACCGATGATCAGTGTGATCCCCACCAGCACGACCAGAACCCGCGTGAGCGTCTGAAGCAAACGCACGGGCTAGCCTCCATCCTCTGTGGTGTCGGTCTCATTATACCCAGCGGCGCCAGGTCCGACCATCTCCAGAGCCTCGGACGTGGGCAGCGCCCGGGCGTAGAGGCGGACAGCCAGAACCTCGCCGTGTAAGGTTGGACCAATGCGCAGCAGCTCCGCGCCATTCACACTGCGGAGGTGGGGGCTGAAGCGCCCCCAGCCGAACTGCCGCGCGTCGCCGCCATCGTTCAGAACGCCGTCGATGATGAAGGTGATGATCTTCGGGCCCCCATCGACGATCGCGACGATGCGGTGCAACCGCCCGACGGTGAGTTGTCCTGGATCGCAGGCCCACCGGTTCTCGGTGCGACCATCGTTGAGCACGATCTCCACGGTCTGCTGGGATGCTATCTGAAGGCAGAAGCCCTGTCCGGTTGGCGTGCGATTGTCCAGGACAATATCGCCTGGCACAAGGTGCTGTAGGCGCAGGGAGACGTCGATGCTGAACCCGCTCCGCAGATCGCGCGTGCCATAGTCGGCGCTGTCCACATTGCGCTGCAGAAAGGGAGGAAGCGCCGGCATGGGGATGCCTGTTCCTCCCAGAGCGCAGGACTGGGAAGCTTCAACCTCAAGCAACGGCAGCGGCTGATATGTGAGGATCAGGCTATCGGTTTCGGGCCCGTGCGTCTCGTCCCGGTTCCAGAGAGCATCCAAAAAGGCGGTGGGTATCTCGTGGACGCGGGCCACATTCTTCTGCGTCTCGGTGAGGAAAACGCGGTCCCCATCCTCGACCAAGTCAGGGTAACTCATGCGGACATAGGGATCGTCGTCGTAGAGTACGATGTTGGGCTGCGACCATCGGATGCCCTTTCCCTCGGGAGCCTCCGCTTCGATGCCGCCGCAGAGCCAGACGGGGTTGCGGTCCTCGTAGGCTATGGAGCGCCGGCGGGGATGTTCGCGAATGAAGCGGC
>JAKJAE010000252.1:4683-4946 GCA_022707665.1 Chloroflexota bacterium | reverse complement strand
ACGCGTGTACCGTCGATCTCGTCGTTCATACGGTTCAGGCAACGCAAGAAGGTGGACTTGCCACAGCCTGAAGGTCCGATGAAAGCCGTGATCTCCCGGTCGTAGATCGTCAGGCTGATGTCGAACAGCGCCTGCATGGTATCGTAGTAGAAGTCCAGGTGCTCGACCTGGATCTTGGGGAGGGGTTCGGATCGCCCAAGTGTCATTGCTCGCTCAACTCCGCTGGCCCACGTTCGGTTGGATCGAAGTATAAGGCACGGCGG
>JAKJAE010000252.1:0-4673 GCA_022707665.1 Chloroflexota bacterium | reverse complement strand
CCCCACTGGGAACTACGGGCGTGGTTGCGGCCCTGTCGCAAGAGTGTAGAATATGCCCCCGTGAAGAGAAATGCCATATGCATCGTGGTGACCCTCACGATTGCGGCCAGCGCACTTCTGTTCGCCGGATGCGGCTCCGACGCCAGTGACGGGAGCGGGTCAGTGGCCCAGATGACGATCCAGAACAAAGGATCGGACACGATCGTGAATCTGGCACTCGCCTGGGCTGAACGCTACCAAACAGTCCGGCCTGAGGTAAGCATCGCTGTGACAGGCGGGGGATCAGGCACTGGCATCGCCAGCATCATCAACGGCACCGTCGACATCGCCAATGCTTCGCGTGCCATCAAACCCGAGGAGATCCAGGCCGCACATGCTGCGGGTATCGAACCGACAGAATTCGTCATCGCGCGCGATGCCATCGCGATTATCGTCCATCCAAGCAACCCGGTAGACACGCTTACCTTGCAACAACTGTCGGACATCTACAGCGGCAAGGTCCGCAACTGGCAAGAGGTAGGCGGTGAGGACCGTCCCATCGTGGCGCTCTCCCGCGAGACCAACTCGGGCACACACGTGTACTTCCTCGAGGCCGTGGTCAGGCTCGGTGACAGCGACGACAGGACACTCTTCTCCCCCGATGTCCTGCTCCTGCCCTCGTCGGAAGGCATTGGGGCGGAGGTGCGCCAGAACCCCAACGCCATCGGTTATGACGGCTTGGGGTATGTCACCAATGATATGAAGACTGTCGCTGTGGGCCTCTCACCTGGAGGCCCCTTCTGGGAACCGAGCGCCAGCACTGTCAATGCGGAGGAATACCCGATTTCCCGAGATCTCTATATGTACACAGCGGGCCAGCCCACAGGCACGATCAAGGAGTACCTCGACTGGATACTACAGCCTGAGGCACAGCGCATCGTGCGCGACCTGGGCTTTGTGCCCATTTCGGAGTGACGAATGGCGCACAGCGATCAGCCCCTGAGCCCTACACCCCAGCTTTCTGCTGCCCCAGGATCCGGCAAGCGCGGGACGCTTGCCGAAACACTGATCAGTCGCGCCATCCAGGTCACTGGGATCAGCACCGTTGTGCTCGTGCTCCTGATTTTCGTCTTCCTGATTCGTGAGGGGCTGCCGGCGTTTGTTCAGGTACCGTTGGCAGACCTTCTCTCCGCTCGCTGGTACCCCATTGAGGATTACTTCGGACTGCTGCCACTGATCGCCGGTTCGCTGATCATCACTGTGGGCGCTGCGGTGATTGCGCTCCCCCTGGGTGTCGCTACGGCGATCTTCATCGCTGAGATCGTGCCCGATTGGGTGCGCGACATCCTGAAACCCATGGTCGAGATCCTCGCGGGGATTCCCTCGGTCGTCATTGGCTTTGTCGGGATGCTGGTCATCGTGCCGCTGTTTCGCGTGGCCTTTGACACGCCTACCGGCCTCACTGCGTTCACGGGCATCGTCCTGCTGGCGTGGATGGCCCTCCCCACAGTGGTCAGCGTCGTCGAGGATGTGCTCGACACTGTTCCGCGAACCTACCGGGACGCTGGACTGGCGCTCGGAATGACACGTTGGCAGACCATCGCCAAGATCGTCGTCCCTGCGGGGAAGTCGGGAATCCTGACGGCTCTGATGCTGGGTGTCGGTCGCGCCATCGGCGAGACGATGACCGTGATGATGGTGACCGGGAACGCCCCGCGAATCCCCAGTGGCCCGCTTGACATCTTCCGACCTGCGCGAACGATGACGGCGACCATTGCCGCCGAGATGGGCGAAGTGGCCCAGGGCAGCACGCATTACCACGTGCTGTTCGCCGTAGGTCTTACGCTGTTCGTGATCACGTTCGCCATCAATCTGGCAGCTGCCGCGGTCGTGTTCCGGCGCACCAAGCGCGCTGAGAGGATGCTCTCCTAGACCTATGTCAAGGCAACTCTCACAACGCATCGCCTTCACCCTAATCACACTCGTCGCAGGGCTGGTCATCCTGCCGATCATGGCAATCATCGTCTACATTGCCATCGAAGGGCTAGGTGCGATCTCCTGGTCCTTCCTGACTGAAATGCCACGCGATGGGATGAAGGCCGGCGGTCTGCTGCCTGCGATCGTTGGCACGCTCGCGTTGACAATCGGGACAGCCATCGTCGCGGTGCCGATTGGTATGGGCGGTGCGATCTATTTGTCCGAGTACGCCAAAGATAACGCCTCCACACGCGCCATCCGCATTGCCATCATCAACCTCGCGGGCATACCCTCGGTTGTCTACGGCCTCTTCGGCTTGGGCCTGTTCGTCATCTTCCTCAATTTTGGCACGTCGATTGTGGCGGGGTCACTAACGCTGGGCATTATGACGCTGCCCGTGATCATCAGTACCGCTGAGGAGGCCCTGCGCGCTGTGCCCCAGTCGTTCCGACTCGTCAGCACCAGCCTCGGCGGGACACGCTGGCAGACGATTCGCCGCGTGGTGCTACCGCAGGCGCTCCCCGGAATCATCACCGGCATCATCCTGGGCATCGAGCGCGCCGCTGGAGAGACGGCACCGATCCTGTTCACTGCGGCAGCGTTCTTCCTGCCCCAACTTCCCAACTCGGTCTTCGACCAGACAATGGCCTTGCCCTACCATCTGTTCGTCATCAGCACGCAGGTGCCCGGCATGCCCCTTCAGATCCAGTACGGTACAGCCCTGGTCCTGCTGACGTTCGTCCTGTCGCTAAACATCATCGCCACCTTGATCCGGCGACACTACCGCCAGAAGCGTGTCTGGTAGACCGCTCACAGAACTCGGAAAGCGAGACGCCAACGCAGTGACCACGCCCGGAGCGACCCCCGAACCCAAGATCCAGATCCTGGACCTTGCCGTAGCCTATTCTGACGGTACCGAGAGCCTGCAGGGCATCACGATGGACATCTATGCCCACCAGATCAACGTGTTGTTCGGTCCCGCTGGCGGAGGCAAGAGCACACTCCTGAGAACCCTGAACCGGCTCAACGATCAGGCCGATGTGGCGCTCCAACGAGGGCAAATCCTTCTCGATGGTGAAGATATCCTCGAGCGCGATTATGACGTCATCCAGCTTCGTCGACGTGTGGGCATCGTCTTTGCCCGGCCTGTGCCGCTCCCGATGTCGATCTACGAGAACGTGGTCTACGGTCTGCGCCTGGCGGGCGTGAAGGACAAGGCCCAGCTTGACGCTGCTGTGGAACGAACGCTCAAACAGGCTGTGCTATGGGACGAGATTGCTGACCGCCTGGGCGATAGCGCCTATGCGCTCTCAGGCGGGCAGCAACAACGCCTCTGCCTCGCACGGTCGCTGGCGCTTCAGCCCGAAGTCATTATGCTCGACGAGCCCACCTCCGGGCTCGACCCGATCTCCACGTTCAAGGTAGAGCAGACCCTTCAGAACCTCAAGAAGGACTACACGATCCTCATCGTGCCCCACAGCGTGCAGCAGGCAGCGCGCATCGCCGATTGGGCTGCATTCTTCCTGCAGGGTCAGCTCGTTGAGTGGGGCCAGGGCCGCCAGGTCTTTACGGCCCCAAAGAACAGGCGCACAGAGGAGTACATCACCGGTCGGTTCGGCTGATGGCGTACTTCGATGGAGCTCCCGCTGCGCCACCCCGTCGGGCTCCTTGCCCAGTACCTTCGAGCCCAGTGGCCCAGAGTCGCCCTGCTCTGGCTGCTGCTCCCCGCTGACATCGGGCTCAGGCTACTCAACCCACAAATCATCGCAGGGTTCATCGATCGAGTGACGGCGGGTGCTCCCGCAGCCCTGCTCCTGAGATCAGCCAGCATCTACCTGGTCGTCGCGGTTCTACAGCAAGCGGTTGCCACCCTGACGACGTACGAGAGCGAGACCGTCGGCTGGACAGCGACCAACGGCTTGCGCGCGGACCTCGTAGCACACACCGTGAAGCTGGACCCGAGCTTTCACAAGGCTCATCGGCCGGGTGAGATGAGCGAGCGCATCGATGGCGACGTCAACGCGTTGTCAAGCTTCTTCTCACAGTTCGTGGTCCAGGTGCTTGGCAACAGCATCCTCGTGGTTGGGGTCATCGTCGTGCTCGCGCGGGTGGACTGGCGCGTGAGCATGGTCGTGGGTGGCTTCGCCGTGGTCACGTTGGCCGTCCTCCTGTGATTGCGCAACATCGCCGTGCCTCACTACGATGCGGAGCGCCAGGCGGCAGCGACCCTCTATGGATTCCTCGCCATGCTGGAGACGCCGTTGCGCGCCATATCTCACGGGCTCCAGGAGCTCCAGCGTGCCAGTGCCGGAATAGGACGGGTGCGACAACTGGTCGAGCCTCGGAGCCGTATCGCCGAGCCGGAATCGAGCCGCCGGCGCTCGTTACCACAGGGGCCACTCGCCGTACGGTTCGACAGGGTCACATTCGCCTACAAAGATGCCGATCGGTGAAGACCCCGGCATCGATGTGCGGGATATCCCACTTGGCACGCTCCGTCGGCGGGTGAGCATTGTCACCCAGGAGATCCAGCTCTTCAGCGCCTCGGTTCGCGACAACCTGGCCTTCTTCAACCGGGAAATCGGAGATGACCGGCTCATGGCGGTGCTCGAGTCGCTCTGCCTCGTGACTGTTCTGAATCTGGGATCACGAGTAAACTGGGCGGAGGAGGAACCACATGCGCTTAAAGGTCCGCTTTCCACAGGTCGAGCCGAACA
>JAKJAE010000251.1 GCA_022707665.1 Chloroflexota bacterium | reverse complement strand
GCATCCCGGCTTCTGCCTATGACAGCCATCAGGAACTTGGCGTATGATCCCGATCGCGCAACACGCCAACGTGCTTACGAGGCTGAACTTGATGCGTGGCGTCGCAACGCCGTACCCATCGCAGCTGCGCTCAACAGCATCAAGGGACAGGCCAACACGCTGGGGCGCCGGCGGGGCTGGAGAACGCCTATAGACATCGCCCTGTTCAACAACGCCATTGACCGCGCGACTCTTGAGACAATGATGGAGACAGCCAGGCAGCATTTCCCTGACTTCCGCCGCTACCTCAGCGCCAAGGCGAAGCTGCTGGGAGTTGAGCGTTGTGCCTGGTACGATCTGTTTGCCCCGGTTGGAACACTGCAGCAGTCTTGGAGCTTCGGGAATGCCCGAAGCTTCATTGTCGAGCAGTTTGGTCATTTCGCACCATCGCTTGGCGCCCTCGCTGCCCGCGCCTTTGGCGAGCGCTGGATCGATGCTGAACCTCGAGACGGCAAGCGAGGGGGTGCATTCTGTATGTGGGCTCAGGGTGATGAGTCACGCATTCTCACCAATTACCAGGAGTCCTATGGAGGTATGAGTACCCTGGCGCACGAGCTGGGCCACGCCTACCATAACTGGTGCTTGGCCGGTAGGACTCCAATGCAACGCCAGACGCCCATGACATTAGCCGAGACAGCAAGCACGTTCTGCCAGGTCATCGTGAGAAACGCTGCACTCGAGCATGCCACACCAGAAGAACAACTCGCGATCATCGAGGCCGACCTACAGGACAATACCCAGGTGATCGTCGACATCAGTAGCCGATTCCTCTTCGAGAACGAGGTCTTCACGCGCAGACAGAGCCGTGAGCTGTCGTCGGACGAGTTCTGTGCGATCATGACCGAAAGCCAATTGGCAACCTATGGAGAAGGACTCAACAGCGAGGCGCTGCACCCCTATATGTGGGCGGTGAAGCCTCACTACTACAGCTCAGTATTCTACAACTTCCCCTACATGTTCGGACTGCTCTTTGCATTGGGCGTGTATGCGCGCTACCGTGAGGCACCACAGGGCTTCGTGGCCCAGTACGAGTCCCTACTCTCGTCTACCGGGATGGGCGATGCCGTGGCCCTTGCGCACCGCTTCGGCTTTGACCTCACGCAACCCGACTTCTGGGAGGGCAGCCTGGCGCTTATCGTGGATGACATCGACCACTTCGAGCAGCTCGTTGCAGCGAAAACTGCAACCCTTGCACAGCATTGACCAAGCCGGTATCCGGCGTAAACTTCTCTGAAAGTCTGAGGATAGTTAGGAACCCATGGAACTTGGGATTATCGGCCTACCCACCAGTGGCAAGACCACCGTCTTCAATGCACTCACAAGGTCGCAGCGCCCGACGGCTGCTGCTTCGACGGGCAAGCTGGAGCTCGTCAGTGCCATCGTGGATGTCCCCGACGAGCGCGTTGACCGCCTTAGCGCTATGTATCATCCGCGCAAGACAACCTATGCGAAAGTGTCCTACACGGACATTGCCGGCCTGGATCAGGATTTGGGAAAGACTGGCCTGACGGGTGAACTGCGCAACAAGATCGCACCGATGGATGCTCTTGTCCACGTCGTGCGTGCGTTCGAAAGCGACCATGTCCCCCATATGTTGGGTGGCGTCGACGCCCGTCGCGATCTTGAGCGCCTTGAGGGCGACTTCATTCTCGCCGATATGATCGCCGTCGAGACTCGGCTTGAGCGGATTGATGAACGTCTGCACAAGGGAGCTCGAGCCGAAGAGCGGCAGATGCTCACTGAGGACCGCGAGCTTTTCGAGCGACTACAGACAGCTCTGGCTGAAGGCACGCCGCTGCGTTACCTTGGCCTGAGTGCAGAACAACGCTCGGGACTCCGGGGATATGGCCTTCTCACTCTCAAGCCGACGCTTGTGCTATTGAACTGTGGCGACGATCCGGTTGACGTCAGTTCAGTTCTGGAAGCAGACCACCCACTCACCGAGACCATCGCACTGCAGGGCCAACTCGAGATGGAGCTCAGCCAACTTAGCCCTGATGAGGCCAGCATGTTCATGAGCGAGTATGGCATCACGGAGCTCGCGCTGGACCGCGTGATCCAGGCATCATACCGGCTAACAGGGCTCCAGTCCTTCTTCACCGTGGGCGAGGACGAAGTACGCGCCTGGAATCTGCGCAAGGGTGGCAGTGCCGTCGAGGCCGCGGGGGCGATTCATACCGACCTGGCGCGCGGCTTCATCCGCGCTGAGGTCGTGGCTTACGCCGACCTCATCGCTGCAGGCAGTATGGCCGCCGCCCGCAAGGCGGGACAGGTCCGGCTGGAGGGCAAGGACTACATCGTACTGGATGGAGACATTGTTCACATCCGTTTCTCGGTCTAGGCAACAGCGACACAGCTTGCCCTCAGCCAACAGGATCCCCCAACGATGAGAACCTCCGAGCAGCGGATCGAGTGGCTGTTCATCAACATGCGTTGGTTCCTGTTGCTGGCAGTCGCAAGCGTCATCAGTATGGACGTATCATTCCGCGGATCCAGCTTTCCCCGCGCTGCGCTTGTGCTGATCGTGGTTGGCGGGGTGGCTAACCTGACAGCAATGATGGTTGCGCTTCAGGGAAGCACTAACCAGGCAATCCGTAACGCGCTGCTACTCTACGATCTCCTTCTCACGCTGGGATTCCTCGCCAGTGCCAAGAACCTTCAGAGCCAACTGCTCTTCATATCGCTCGTCCCGATTATGACCGCGGCCCTGCGGAACTCCTGGGGGTCGAGCATTCTGGTCACGATAGGCGTGGTCCTGGCGTACTGGCTTATCACCTGGACGCAGGGAGGGTATGGCCTCGACGCGTCTGGACTCGACATCCTCGCCGGCATGTCCACGGCTGTCGTCAACGGCGCAGTACTCTTCATGGCTGGCATCGCGGTTGGCTATATCGGATCACGGATCCAACATGCGCTACTCAGGGAACGTGAGGAACGCGACGCAAGAAACGCGGCAGCGCTGCGTGCGGCACACCAACGCGCAAGCATTGTCTTCGACCTTGCTGGAACGCTGAGTGCCACGCTCAACTACGAGCGAGTTCTGGAAGCAGCGCTGGAGATCAGCCGTACCGGACTCCACGAGTTCTTCAACGACCCGAAGGATCTCTCCCAGGTCGGCCTCATTATGCTGGTAGGGCTCGATCAGATGCTCTACATCGCCAAGGCCCGTGGGATTTCGCCCCGGGAAGAGCAACTGCGCTTTCCGGCGACGGAAGGCATCCTCGCCACAGCGATGCACGGCGTCAATCCGGTAGTCTCCAGCATTCCAGCCGACGACCCTGAGCTTGGTCGGCTGGCCAGAATCAGGGAGTGCCAACAGGTGATTGCAGTTCCCCTGCGCGCAGGATTCGAGAGCTATGGGCTCTTGGTCCTCGGAAGCAGTGAGGCGGATCTCTATACACCGGACTTCCGCGATCTGCTGATGGCAATCTGCAACCAGGCGGTGCTGGCACTGCAGAATGCCCGACTCTATCAGAATCTGATGGAAGAGAAGGACAGACTGGTCACCGTTGAGGAGGATGCCCGAAAGAAGCTCGCCCGAAACCTACACGACGGCCCTACGCAGACAATCGCCGCGATCGCCATGCGGCTCAACTACGTCCGTCTGCTCGTCGATCGCGACCCGGAGCGTTCCATCCAGGAGCTTCACCAACTGGAGGATCTTGCCCGCATGACGACGAAGGAGATCCGCCAGATGTTGTTTACGCTGCGGCCGCTGATACTCGAGTCACAAGGCCTGGTGGCTGCGCTCGAGCAGCTGCGTCAGAAACATCAGGAGACCAACCGCCTTCCTTTCCACCTTGAGACTGAGAGAGACGTTGACCGCCTCCTGTCGAAGGATGCTAAGGGGGCCATCTTTTATATCGTCGAAGAAGCCTCTGCCAATGCCCGGAAACATGCAGAGGCCACGAATCTCTGGGTCAGGCTGTATCAGCGGGGGATGAGCGTTGTCGCGGAGGTCGAGGACGATGGCAAGGGTTTCGATGTCGCTGCGATGGAGGCTGATTACGCCAATCGCGGCAGCCTGGGCTTGATCAACCTGCGCGAGCGGGCTGTTCTCGTCAAAGGCAAGACCGTGGTAACGTCAGCGCCAGGCAAAGGTACCAAGGTCACCGTGACCGTGCCCGTCAGCGAGGGCTTGCAGGAGGTCGGTGACCAGAGCGACACAGGAGTACCGACAGCGTGACAGCGCCCGATCCCGCCCAGGCCCGCTGGGACTGGCTTCTGCTGGCCCTGATGACAGCCACGCTCGCGTCGCTGGCACGCTGGGCGATATCCTCGCCTGCCATTGCCCGGACGCGCGTGGGGCCAGCGCTGGCTGCTGCAACCCAATCGCCCTGGCTCGTTCACCCGTTGCGCGCATTGCATGCGCTTGGCATCCCTGCCGCTGCACTCTACTGGCAGCACGCACTCAGCGCAAGGGCCTTGGGGTTAAAGCCCCTATGGAAACTTACTGCAGCACCAGCAGTAGAGCTCCAGGTTGAGGCAGCATGGAGTTCGTGGGCCCGCGATATCGGACAGGTAGCTCTGTTCGCTGCCGGGATCGCCGCTGTTGTGGCAATGGGTGACCGTGCGGCCCGCCGGGTGGGCAAGATGCCGGCTCTGTCATCTGGGACACGAAGTTGGCTCATCGCGTCGCGAGAAAGCATCATCCATCAGGTACGTTGGGCCTTCTACCGCGAGCCATTTGTGTTTGTCTGGGGACCGGCGATCGGAAGCTGGCTTGGAACCCTGCCGGTGGTCATCGAGGCCCTCGTCAGTCCGGTGCTGTGGCGAAGCCTTCGCGCTGACGACGCTGCACATACCAGAGCGATCGTTGTGCGCGCCGGACTCCTCCTGGGAAGCACGTTAACGTACCTGGCCACACAGAACCTGTGGATGACGATCATCCTCAACCTGGTTCTCGAGTGGGCACT
>JAKJAE010000250.1 GCA_022707665.1 Chloroflexota bacterium | reverse complement strand
GACTTACGCGGAGAACATCCCTTCCATCCCGTGTGCCTCGATCAGGGCGTCGCAGAGCGCGCGGATCTGATCGAGCGTGAGCTCCGAGCTCGTGTGCGGGTCGAGCATCGCCGCGTGGTAGACGGCGTCGCGCTTGCGCGTGAAGGCTGCCTCGATCGTGAGCAGCTGAACGTTGATGTTGGTGCGGTTGAGCGCCGCAAGCTGCTCGGGCAGTTCGCCGACGTAGGTTCCCTGCACGCCGTTGCGGTCGACCAGACAGGCAACCTCGACGACGGCCTTGGACGGCAGGTTGGTGATCAGCCCCGTGTTCATCACGTTGCCGCCGATGCGGAACGGCACATCGGTCTCGATCGCCTCCATGATGTACGAGCCGTACTCGTGGGTACGGGCGTGCATCAGCGCCGGGTTCTCCGTCAGCTCCTTGCTGCGCTCATTCCAGTCCGCGATCTGGCGGACACAACGCCGCGGGTACTCGTCCAGCGGGATGTTGAACTTCTCGACAAGCTCGGGGGCCAGCCGCTTGATCCAGTAGGGCATGTACTCGGCGCTGTGCTCTGAGGACTCGGTGACGTAATAGCCGAAATAGTCCATCATCGCGAACCGCACCATGTCCCAGTGCTTGGGGCCGGTCCCATCAAAGGCAGCCTGGTTGAGCGCCCTCGCCCTGCGCTTGATCTCCGGGTAGAGATCCACGCCACCATCGGTGACCTCCAGCAACCACGCCTGGTGATTGATCCCCGCGATCTTCCACTGGACGGCCTTGACGTCGTCGAGCATATCCAGGTGCCCCAGGAGGTGTGGTACACACGCCTGGACCGAATGGCAGAGACCCACCGTCTTGATGCTGGATCCACGGAGCATCGCCCCCGTGACCATGGCCATCGGGTTGACGTAGTTGAGGAACCAGGCGTCGGGGCAAACGTCCTCCATGTCGCGGGCGAAGTCGAGGCAGACGGGGATCGTTCGCAGGCCGCGGAAGATGCCACCGATGCCCAACGTGTCGCCGATCGTCTGCTCGAGGCCGAAGCGCTTGGGCACCTCGAAGTCGATGACCGTGGCGGGCTCGTAGCCGCCCACCTGGATCGCATTGACGACGTACTTCGCCCCGTCGAGCGCGGTCCGGCGCTCCTCGACCCCCAGGTGCGTGGTGATCGTGGCGCGGCCCGCGTTGATGTTGCGATTGAGCACGTCCAGCATCAACTTCGACTCCCGCAGCCGGTCGCCGTCGATATCGTAGAGCGCGATGTGCGCATCGCGCAGCGGCTCGCTGAGCATACTGTCACCCAGCACGTTCTTCGCAAAGACGGTGCTTCCCGCACCCATAAACGTGATCTTAACCATAGCGCCTCCGGCACGAAGTGGTGGCTGCCCCCGCGGGCAGCGTCGTCGCTGCATCCAGGCGATAGGGTAGCCGGGACTGCCAGCAGTGCAAGTGACACATCCCAACATCCCCCCAATGTCCTATTGACACCGAACTTGGCTGGCCCTATAGTGAGCGTGTCAGGCTGCAGGGCACGATCCGCGGGCCTCCCCTTCACCTTGCGTCGCTTAACCGGCGCCTCCCAGGGCAGCCGGCGACGACCTGGACCAAGAGGGTCAGCTCAGTACGCACGAAGCGTACGTCATCGTGCCCTGGAGGACAACTCAGTTGGTTCGTAGGTACCGATTCATCGGTTCCGCTCCCGCCCAGTCCGCTGGGCGCACCTGCTACGGCGAAGGAGCGCGGAAATCGCTCAGCTCCGGACACCAGCACAGCCAGGCACTGGTACCTGTCGGTTGTAGTTGCAGTTGATCCTAACTATAATCCAATCTATGGTACCCGCAGCCCCATTGTGGTGCCTGCAACGAGGAGGTGCAGCCCAGAAGGTTACAACATTGCAGCAAGCCTTGATGTATCGATACCCATCCACGTAGTGAGGAGGCCGAGATGGATCAACCGCGATCGAACGCCCACAAGGCAATCGCACTCATTGGCACACTCGCATTTGGACTGGCCCTTGTACTGGGAATGACCTGGCTGCTCGCCTCCGGCGAGGCAACCGGGAGCCCCATCAGAGCCATTGACCAGGGCGCTTCTGCCGGTCAAGCAGCCACCGGCCCCGCGGCCCTGCCCGTCGCTGCGCAACACGAGGCCGGTGTTACCCACGTATCGCTCCCTTCATCCGCCGGCGCAACAGGCCCGCACCAGGCGGCTGCTCGCCGCACGGGTGGGCCAGGCCTGCCAACGGCTCACACGACCGACGCGATAGCCGCAGCCCGTGCCGCGACGCTCTCGCCCGGACAGCCTCCTGCCCTGCAGGCGACCGAACCAGGTCAGCCGGAAGGTGCCTTCCTGGCGCACTTCCCGGATACCTCACTGGGCGGCGCCTCGATGGCAGGTGGAATGGCGTCTTCGGCGGATCCTGTCGCGTGTCGGCGCTCGCCGCGCCGCCCGTGCCGGGCAATGGCGACACCGTCCTTTCCCTGGGTTCGAAGCGGGTCTGGGGTGTCGTCGGCGCAGGAGAAACCATCACTGTGACGGTCAATGGCACCCAGATGGGCGCCAGCCGCGCGGACGCCGTGGGCTTCTTCTGGACGCCACTCTACGTCCCGGAGGGCACCCGTCCGGCCCTTGTGGCTGGAGACGTCGTGACCATCTATGTCGAAGGGTCGCCGCGCCACGAGGTCACGCTCCGCGCGGTGAGTGCCGCGCTCGACATCGTCGCCGATGAGATTGAAGGGACGATCACGAGCCTTCCCAACACGGAGCTGACGCTCTATGCGCTCGACGACGTGGTGCCCGAGCCCACGATGACCACCTTCAGCACCACGGTGACAACCAGCGTCACCGGCGCATTCTCCTCGGATTTCGGTGGCGAATGGCCCTTCGTCGGCTGGGACCACGTCGTGGTCGCCTATGTCGACGATGGCCTCCAGGTCCAGGCTCCCGTCTACGCCACCGAGTCATTGATGGTGCGCCCGGCGCCCTGGAATTGGGTTTTTGGAAGGGTGGCGCCCGGCGAAGCGATCACCATCACGGTCTATGAGTCCGATGGCACGACACAGAAGGCACAGGCACAGCTCACCGCCGGTGCCGATGGGTTCTATTTCCACGTCTCCAGTGCTGGCATGCTGGAAGATGACATCGTCACCCTCACCCGCGCCGACACGAGCACATTGAGCCGCACAATCGACCCGCTCACGGCGCGGATCTACACCGACAGCGACCGGATCACCGGAAAGGCGGAGCCCGGCGCCGAGGTTATGGCCAGGCTGGAGCACAACCTTACGGCCGATGGCACCGTCGTCGTCAATCTGTCGACAGTGGCCGATGGCGCCGGTGACTACACCATTGACTTCACCGGCGTGGCCGACCTTCTGCCCGGTGACAACATCCCGATCTTCGTCGACGATGCTGAGGGCGACAACCTGAACATCCGCACGATCGCCCCCGTGGTTGCCGTCAATCAGGTAGGTGACAGGGTCGCCGGTTATGTTCCGGGCCCTTCGGGTCATCTGGCCGCGGGCCGCAATGTAACCCTCACGCTCTATAGCGCGGCACAGGACCAGCTACTCACCTTCACTTCGGAGACGGGCGACGATGGGTGGTTCTACTTTGATAAGCAGGCGCTCGGCCTTCCCGACATCGCCCCGGGCGACACGGTCACCGTCGAGATCACGGGCTTTGCCTGGAAGGGCGTTGTCAATGTGGCGATGATGACGACGACGCCCGACATGGTCAATGACCAAATCACCGGAGAGGTGACGCCGCCCAGCACCCGGGTCGAGGTCTGGGGGCGCCAGTGGAACGGCTGGACGGGTACCCCGCTCTTCCCGGTAGGCGAGACCTTCGAGGTTACGGCGACTGCTGACAGCACGTTCACCGTCGCACCTGCAGGGTACGACATTCGCAACGCGACCGACTACCAGGTACGCCACCGTACTGAGGATGGCCAGGTTGAGGCCCTGACCGGCAACACCGACTTTGTCCGGGCCTGGGCGATGTACAACTACACCGTCGTGAGCTTCGCGCCTCCCCGAACACCGTACACGCTCACGCTGCGCGCCGGCGACGGCACCTATAAGGGGCAGCTCACCGGTGTCTCCAACGAGCCCACCGGTATGGATCACCGGGGCTGGGGCGAGGTCGATGCCCAGCTAGTCGCAGGCGACACGATTCAGGCACAGTCCGCGACGGGCTTCGACCAGACCCTGACAGTAGTGCCGCTCGATGTGTTCCCTGACGAGCGCTCGGACGTGATCCGGGGGTATGGGCCACCCAACACTCTGGTCAACCTGAACATTGAGGACGCCAGCTACGGCTTCGTGCCCACCGGCCCCGACGGTGTCTTCGCCGTGGCGATGGACCAGCTTCAGGTTACGTCTGGCGACGACCTCGCCGCAGGCCAGTGGGTCCGCTTGTGCACTGCCGATGCGGACGGAAATCACGTCTGCACTGGCGCGAGCACGCCGACCGTGATCCTGCGCACCTCTATGGACGGTCAGAACGACGTCTTTGGCGATTCCGCGATCCCCGGCAACGAGATCCTCATCACGGTCACCCATCCGGTCACCGGCGTCATCGCGACCGCCACGACCTCCGCGGGTACGGGCTGGAGCGGCCCGCGGAGCTTCTATGCACCGCTCGACCGCGGCATCCTCACGCCCGGTGTGACCGTGGCCGTCGACTTCGGCAATGGCATCGTCGAGACAGTCGACCTGGTCGAGATCACGGGAGAGGCCGACATCGACAGCGACCGCATCACCGGCACAGCACCGGCCAACAGCATCATCAGGGTCGTGGCTCGCGACCAGTGGGGCACGGAGGTCAGCCTGGACAGCGTGCCCGTGGACAGTGGCGGCGCCTACGAGGCCGACTTTTCCACGATCAGCTGGGACATCCAGGCCGGCCACAGCTTCAGCGTCTACCTTCCCCTCGAGCGTGGTCACCAGATCGAGTATGCGTTCTGGCTACCCCAC
>JAKJAE010000024.1 GCA_022707665.1 Chloroflexota bacterium | reverse complement strand
CCAGACGACCCAGTCCGCGGCCTCGATGATCCGGTCGGCGGCGGCATAGATCTCAGGGTCCTCGTCCAGGATCTGCATGACCTTGGGCACGTACCACTCAGAGGAAACCTTGTTGCCATACCGAGCCAGGAAGGTCTCCCCCCGCGCGCGGGCGATGGCATTGAGCTTGTTGGCCTCCGGCTGCGCGGCGTGGTGTTTCCAGAGCTTGACCCAGGCATGGGGATTGGCCCGCCACTCAGGAAGGAAGCAGAGGGGCGTGCCATCGGCTTTGGCAGCGACGACGGTGCAAGCCGTGAAATCGACGCCCACGCCAATGACATCGGCAGGATCAACGCCACTCTCCTGCAGGACGGCGGGGACGGCGCGTTTGAGGACCTCAAGGTAATCGTTGGGGTCCTGAAGGGCCCAATCGGGTTCCAGGCGCTGCCCGGTCTCGGGCAAAGTCTCATCGATAACGCCGTTGGCATAGGGATGCACGGCCATCGCGACAATGCTGCCATCCGCCACATCCACCAGGACGGCGCGCCCTGACTCCGTACCGTAGTCGATCCCGATCGCGTATTTCTTGGTGCCCATGGAAGGTCCTCCGTGTCGTTCGTATGGTGTAGGGCCATTATAGGCACAATCGCAGGGTCCGGAAACCCTGAGCGGGGGCGGAAGGCTCGCTGCACGACGAGGGCCCTCGATGGTATAATCTCAGGAGAACCAGGGCTCAAGGAGGCGGCGTGGCAGAGCGCGGACGGATGGTCTTCCCCTTTACGGCAATCGTGAATCAGGAGCGGATGAAACGGGCGCTGATCCTGAACGCCATCAACTTCCGCATCGGTGGGGTGTTGATCCGCGGGGAGCGCGGCACGGCAAAGTCGACGGTCGCACGCGGCCTGGCGGCGCTCTTGCCGGAGATCAAGGTCGTTGCCGACCATGCCTTCAACTGCGATCCGGATCAGCCGGCAACATGGTGCACGAGCTGCCGGACGCGTGTCGAACAAGGCGAGACGTTGACGGCTACCACGCGGCAGGTGCCCTTCGTGGAGCTGCCGGTAGGCGCCACGGAGGATCGTGTCGTGGGTACCCTCGACATCGAGCGCGCCATCCAGAAGGGCGAGCGGCGCTTCGAGCCGGGCGTCCTGGCGGCAGCCAACCGGGGCATCCTGTACGTCGATGAGGTGAACCTCCTCGACGACCACATCGTGGACGTGTTGCTCGACGCGGCGGCAATGGGGGTGAACACGGTCGAGCGCGAGGGGATCTCGTTCCAGCACCCAGCCCGGTTTATCCTCGTGGGAACGATGAACCCCGAGGAAGGTGATCTACGTCCGCAGCTTCTGGACCGCTTCGCGCTGTGCGTGGATGTGACCGGCGTCCATGATGCCAACGCACGGATGGCCATCATGGAACGCAACCTGGCCTATGAGCAGGACGGCGAGGCCTTCTGCGAGGAGTGGGCACCACAGGAGCAGGTGCTCGCGCAACGGATCGAGGCCGCGCGCCGGCTGTTGCCCGAGGTGCGCTACACGCGCGCCGATATGGCGACGATCGCCGAGATGATGGCCGGGTTGGGCGTCGACGGGCACCGCGGGGATCTGGTGATCCTCAAAACCGCTGTGGCCCATGCGGCGTGGGAGGAACGCCAACGTCTCACCGACCGGGATATCATCGTGGCGGCTGAGCTGGCGCTGCCCCACAGGCTTAAGCGGCGGCCCTTCGATGAAGTGCAGACCTCCATCGAGCAGCTCGACAAGATGGTGGCGATGGCCCGCGAGCACGCTGAAGAGACGCAGCCGAAGGACCGGCAGACCGTGTATGATGGCGACGTCTCGGGCAAGGGTCGCGAAAAAAAAGCCTAGAGGTTGAGCCGGGCGACGAGGAGGTTGACGCCTCCGGCCCGACTCAACCACAACCCTACGAGCAGGACGCAGCGCCGGATTCCAACCCGCAGTGGCCCACCGATGGAAAGTGGTGGGAGGGCGGAAAGTTCATCAATCCCGGCGAGATCTTTCAGGCGCGCCGGCTGGAGACCCCACAGGACCGCCAGGTGCGGTCGCTCGGCGGCAAACGTAGCCGGACGCGGACGACGCGCAAGCGCGGACGGTACTCGGGATTCGAGTCCTCGCCCCGCGACGCTTCGGACCTGGCTTTCGACGCCACACTCCGCGCCGCAGCCCCCTTCCAGCAGACCCGGGAGAACCACCGGCGTGCCATTGCGGAGCCTGCGGCGCAGGCCCGCGAGGCCAACGCACCGGCACTCCACCTCAGACCCGAGGATTACCAGAAGAAGGTGCGGGTACGCCGGGCAGCCAACTTGATCATCTTTGTGGTGGATGCATCGTGGTCGATGGCGGTCTCGGAGCGGATGGAGGCGACCAAGGGCGCCATTCTCTCGCTGTTGACCGATGCCTACCAACGTCGCGACCGCGTGGGGATGATCGTGTTCCAGAAAGACCGCGCCACACTCGTGCTGCCGCCAACGAACAGCGTGGAGTTGGCACAGAAGATGCTCACCAATCTGCCCGTAGGGGGCAAGACGCCGCTTGCTGCGGGCTTGTGGTTGGCGTATGCCACGATCGAGCGCGAGGTACGACGCATGCCGGAGATGGTGCCACTCCTGGTGATCCTGACCGACGGCGCAGGGAACGTCTCCATGGGCGATATGCCCCCGCAGGTCGAAGCGTATCACATCGCAGAGCAGATTCGAGATGAGAAACTGGGACAGACGCCGATTCGCTCGATCGTGATCAACATGGAGAGCGCCGACTACGACAAGGGGCTGGCCCAAGCGCTGGCAGACCATCTGGGCGGGATCTGCTTCAACCTGGCATCGCTGCAGGCAGGGTCGCTACTGGCGATGGTGCGCGAGCGGTTGGTGAGCTAGGTGGAGGGATGATGCTGGTTGTGGAGATCGCTGAGCGATTGTTGGCAAGGCACTGGCGGCTTGCGGTCGCCGAGTCGGCGACGGGCGGGCTGGTGGGTCATTGGATCACGCGGGTACCGGGGAGCTCGGCCTACTTCTGGGGCGGGGTGATCGCTTACTCCAACGAGGTGAAACTCAGACTGCTGGGCGTGCGCCAGGAGAGCCTCGATCGTGCGGGCGCGGTGAGCCACCAGGTAGCATTGGAGATGGCGCGGGGCGCATGTCGCGCCACGGGCGCCGAGGTGGCGTTGAGCGTCACAGGGGTCGCCGGGCCCACCGGGGCGACCGCTTACAAACCGCTGGGGCTCTACTACATTGGGCTGGCGACGCCACAGGAGTGCTGGAGCTGGCGCCACGACTTCCGCGGCAATCGCGAGGAGAACAATGAGAACGCCGCCCGGGCAGCGCTCTCCCACCTGCTGGACTACCTGGGCTGATGCCCTCAGTGGACCCGGTGTCTGCCGGGCCAACGAAAGGGGTCAGGGAGTCCTGATGTATCTCAATCCCCGGGGGAATCGGAATCCGCGGCTTCCTGTCGCCTCACCTCGGCGATCAGGTTTTCCAGACCGGCGCGGATCTGCTTGACGGCCTTCTGGCCGAGGCGGTTATAGAAGGTCTGCCCCAGTTCCTGGGCCGTCTGTACCAGGCCTAGGGTGCCTCCACCCTTGTGGGCCAACGTGCGTGCCGCCCGACGCATCACGCGCATGAACTCGCGCTGTGGCTCGATCTCGCCAACGGGGATCATGGGAAGTCCCCGACCGGCGACGATCTCGCGCACCTCGTGCCGGTGCGAGAGCGTGGTCATCGTATTGAGCCAGGCCTTGGAGTCAGGCGTGGTATCCATCAGGGGCACCACATCGGCCACCACGGTGTCACCGGCGATGAGCAGCCCCTCGCCCTTGACCTCGATCCAGAGGCTTCCCAGCGCGGCGCCGTGGATAGCGTATAGCTGCAAGACACGATCGGGGGCATAGAGCGTGATAGCATCGTCAAAGGCGAACTCCGGCTTACGAGGCAGCGGATTCTCGCAGGCAGCCATCGCGTCGGGGAAGGCCTGGGCAAGCTCATCCAGCAACTCGCGACGGGCGCGCTCCTCATCAAACGCCTGGAGGGCCCGGCGGGTGGCGGCAGTGGCTATGATGGGAACCTTTGTGGCCTCCTGTTGCGCCCCCATGACGGTAGATGACTGGCGCTCACGCCGGGCATCGGTCAGGATGATCGCCCGGAGTTGGCCCACGAGGGTGCGCGCCTGCGCAATCCAGTCGAGGGCGTGCATCGGATTGGGCGGCAGGTCGACCAGGACCCCACCCCGCGCGGTCCGGATCAGCACGAGGTTGTAGGGAGCAACTGACGACTCCACAAACAAACCGTGCGCGACTTCTTTCATCGGTACCTCCATCTTTGCCCTACAGGGCAGTCAAACAGCTCCCCACCGTTAGCGCGTGGAAAGCTCATAGCTCAGCAAGGCGCATAGAACCTGCGCAAGGCGCACAAAACCTGCGCAGGGCGCATAGAACCCGAGTCGGCACCGCTCTCCTCTTTGCAACGGTCTCACACCTGCGCCGCCCGCTGCAGTGCCGCCAGGACCGCATCGGGCGACTGGGCCGACGTTCCCCCCTGGGCTAACGTCGCAGACCCACCACCACGCCCCCCAAGGTCATCGAGGGCCGAGCGCAGGATCGCGCCGGCATGCAGCGTTTCCAGGTCATCACTGCGGGCGACGAGAAGGCGCACTGCGTCCTCATCCGTGACAGCAAACAGGAGCAGGGCGCTGTTTCGCTCGCGCAGGCGGCCGGCAAGGGCACGGACTTCGGCAAAGTCCCGGCCGGCCCAGTGGGCAACGACCACACGCACTCCATCCAGAACGCGGGCACCGGTCCACAGCACCCCGGCCTCATCGTCAAGCACGGTCTCGCGAAGCCGGCGGACATCACGGCGGAGCGCCTTCGCCTCATCCTCGAGGCGGGCGATTGCCGGGACGAGATCATCAGGCCCAACCGAGAGCGCCAGGCTGGCAGCCTGCAGGGTGTGTAGTGCCGTTTGGTAGTGGCGTAGGGCGCGCCCACCACAGACGAAGCCAACCCGAACCCCACCCTTGTAGCGCTCGAGGGACGTAACCTTGATGAGCCCCACCTCACCTGTGGCGCCGACGTGGGTCCCCCCACATGCCGAGGCATCGTAACCCTCGACCCAGACCACGCGGATCTCGCCCTTGACCGTGGGCGGTTTGCGCAAGGGAATGGTGGCAATGGCATCTTCGCCAACGATCTTCACAATGACGGGGCGGTTCTGCCGGCGCCGCCGATATCGAGGTCGATGGTGCTCCCGACAGTGCCCAGATGGAAACCGATGGTATGGGCTGCGCAGGCGTCTTCAAAGGCAGCTGAAAGGAGGTGCTGGCCGGTATGTTGCTGCATATGGTCGAAACGCCGTGGCCAGTCGATCATGCCGTAGACAGCCTGACCGGTCGCCAGCCCCGGCGCAGCCAGCAGGTGCCAGATCTCGCCCGCGGCATCTTCGAGGACCTCGACCACGGGGATCCCCTCCAGGGTACCCAAATCATATGGTTGGCCTCCCGATGTCGGGTAGAAGGCTGTCCGGTCGAGGCGGACTGCAGGATGTTCGGCACCATCCTCACCCACCAGCGCGCCCATTTCCCTGACGATGGCCTGGAACTCGCACAGGGTTGCGTCGGTGTAGTAGAGCCGGACCGTGTGGCCGGTGGCGGCCGGCCCGGTCGTCGGGGTATCCAGAAACGTCACGGGCGGGTCTCCTGATGGTAGATGGCACTCCTGGGGAGCACCCTGGGGATCGTGAAGCTGAAGGAGGACCCCTTGCCAGGCGCACTGTCGATCCAGATGCGTCCACCGTGGGCGTTCACAGCCAGCTTGCAGAATGCCAGCCCGATCCCGGCGCCCTTGGCACGCTGACCATCGCCCCGCACGTAGAGGTCGAAGACGGCCGAATGCTCCTCCGCAGGGATTCCGGGCCCGTTGTCGGAGACGGTGAACCGATAGGCTTCGGCGTCGGCAACTACGTCCAGCCGGATCTCACCGCCCTCCTGAACGAACTTCACCGCATTGGCAACCAGGTTGGAGAGGACACGGGACAACATGTCACGGTCGCCCTGCAACGGCGGCAGGTCCGGCTGGAGAGAAGTAAGCACGACCTGCCCACGCCGCGCTGCCGAAGAGGCGATAGCCTCGACAACCTCGTTGACCATCTGCGGCACATCGATGTCGGATACGGCCAACGGGTGCTGGCGGACCTGCAAGCGTGCCGAGTCGAGGATGTCGCTGACGAGTTGCTCCATCCGGCGGGCGCTCCGCAGGCCAATTTCCAGGATCTGCAGTACCGGGATCGTCAAATCCTGTTCGCGCCACGCGGAGAGGACCAGATCGAGGCTATTGAGGATATTACCAAGGGGTACACGCAGGTCGTGAACGACCATATTCACGAGGTCCTGTCGCGCGCGCTCCAACCTGACCCGATCGGTGACATTGTGTGCCACCCAGAGGTACTCGGCTGGCGCACCGGCGTCAGAGCTCGCAGGCAGGCGAGAGAGCTGTATCTCCATAACGCGCGATGTCGCCGAGGTGCGGTCAGCCGCGCCGGCAGGCGGTGCACCGAACGAATTCGCTTCCCACATCACCACAGCGCCCCTGTCGGCGCGGCTGATGACGGCTTCCCATGGTTCGTTCGCCAGGCCTAACGATTCCGGCTGCAGAACCGCGGGGCATTCATCCCCGAGCTCGAGCAGCGCACGCGCAGCCGGATTGGCGAGCAGGATACGGGCTGCGCCGTCCAGCACCAACAGCGCGTCAGGATTGGCGTCAAAGAGCGCGTGGTAGCGATCCTCGGCTATGTTCACCTGATAGCACTCCCTCCAGCGAGTTCCGTTACAGAGCGTGCTATTGAGACCGCGCTCAGGCGGCATCGAACTGCACGATCTCCTTACCGCTCAGACGCTCCAGAATGCGATCGGCAACCAGGGCCAGATGCTCGGTGTTCGCGACGAAGTCCAACCGGTCCGCAGGGACGGTCAAGACGGGGCAGAGTGAGAAATGCTGGAACCAGTCCTCGTAGAGGCGGTTCAGTTGCTCCAGATAGGCATCGCTGATCTGGCGTTCGTAGGTTCGGCCGCGCTGGCGGATGCGCTCCTGCAGGACGGGCACGGAGGCGCGCAAATAGATCACCAGGTTCGGAGGGGGCAGAATCGAGATCACGGCCCGGTAGAGCTCGGTGTAGGTGGCATAGTCACGCTCGTTCATCGAGCCCTGCATGTAGAGGTTGCGGGCGAAGATCTCGGCATCTTCATAGACAGTGCGATCCTGGATTACCGAATTGGGGCGGTCCAGGAGTTGCCGGTGATGCAACAGACGTCGGGCCAGGAAGAAAACCTGCGAGTGGAAGCTCCAGCTACTCATATCGGCATAGAAGTCGGCAAGGTAGGGATTGTCACTCACGCCTTCGAGGAATGGCTCCCAGCGCAGGCGCTGGCTCAACAGCGCTGTGAGCGTCGACTTGCCGACGCCGATATTTCCCGCAACGGCGATGAAGTACTTGGTCATAGGGTCCCCCGAAATCAGACACCCATATCTGGGGCAGGAGGCCGGAACTCAGGCTCAGGACGATCCTGGGCGACGGCGCCCGGCTGCGCGTCGAGAAGCTGGGCCATCGCACCCAAGGCACGGCGGGCGTCCTTCAGGGCGCTGCGAAGCGGCGCGGTGCTGTCCCCGGGCGCAGGGGCGGTGAGCTGCGAGAGCGCGCCGCCGACACGGCCAACGGCCTCAGCCAGGGCCAGAAAGCCAGCCAGCGTCTCCGATCGCAGTTCCGAGGAAGGCAGGTCGGTGTCCCGCCCTTCAGCGACCTGCGTGGCGACAAGATCACGCACAGGCCGCTGGGGCGCAACCGGAACGCTGGCATCCCCAATCCTCGGCAGTGTCGGCTGGCGAACGCCAGCCAGCGTCGCACGGATGCGCTGCTCGATTACGTCGAGGTCCTCGGGATTGCGCACGAAGTCAAGCGCATCCGATTCAATCACCAGGAGCGATGTCGCGGTATAGCTGGCAAAGAGACGCTCGTACTCGTTTCGCAGTGCTGCGATGTAGTCGCGATCCATCTGGCGTTCGTAAGTGCGGTCGCGCATAGCGATGCGCGCCATGAGCGTGTCGAGATGGGCACGCAGGTAGACGACCAGGTCCGGCGGCTGCACCTTCTCGGCAAGAGCCGCGTAGAGGCGATCGTACATCTCCAGCTCATCCGCGCCAGTAATGTTGAGATGGGCAAAGAGACGATCCTTCTCGAAGACGTAATCCGCCAGCACCGCGCCCTGACGAAGCCGTTCGGGAGCGACTTGCTGCTGGCGGTAGCGGCTCAACAGGAAGAAGAGCTGCGTCTGGAAGGCGTAGCGTGCCCGGTCGCCGTAAAAGTCCGAGAGGAAAGGGTTCTCGTCAAAGGCCTCAAGGATGGTGCCGGACCGGAACCGGGGTTGGAGCAAGCGTGCGAGCGTGGTCTTCCCAACACCAATGACGCCCTCGATCGCGATGTATGGATGATCGTCGCTATCCATCAAGCCCGGCAGCCTGTCCCTTCAGGGCGTACGCCCGGTGTGATTCATCTGAGAGAAAGGATACCCCGGGAGGCGACGATGTCAACAGAGCGGAGCCCCCCTTTGTGTTTCCCCCCGGCGCAGACGCTAGAGGGAGGCCGGGTGGGGGATCAGGTGCCGGGCAGGGCCGCGGCAGCGCCAGCGAGGTAGCCGGTGCTGAAAGCAGCCTGCAGGTTGAAGCCGCCGGTGTCAGCGGCCAGGTCGAGAAGCTCGCCCACGATGTAGAGGCCGCGCACCTTGCGCGACTCAAAGGTCACAGGGTCGACCTCCTTGAGCGAGACTCCGCCCGCGGTGACCATACCCGCAGCGATAGGAAGGGAGCCGGTGAGGGTCCAGCGGAAGTCTTTGAGCAGACGGACGAGATCTGCGCGCTCGTCGGCGCGGATGCGGTGGACACGGCGCTCCGGCTCGATCGGGCTGAGGCCGGCAAGCACATCCGCCAACGTCGCTGGGACCCAGCCCTGGAGAAGCGTCGACAATTGCTGGTGTGGATGGGCCTCGAACTCCCGCTGAAGGCGGGCGTGAACCTCTTCCTCGGTCATTCCCGGTTTCAGATCAATGGACAGGAACACCTCATATCCAGCGCGCAGTGCGTCGACGACGACCATGGAGGCCGAGAGAATCAGGGGACCAGAGACGCCGAAGTGGGTGAAGAGCAGCTCGCCGGATAGGGGATGCGGAGCTTCGTTTCACGCCCCCCAGCCTTCTGAGACTCAGCAGCGCGCTTCAAGAAGGTACAACTGACGTTGCGCAAGCTGACGCCCTGCAGCGCCTTGGCTGTAGCGCGCTCTGCGACGGTGAGGGGTACCAGGGCCGCCCGGAGGGGCTCGATGGTGTGACCCAGCGTCTGCGCAATGACGTATCCGTAACCTGTCGACCCGGTGTCGGGCCACGATGCGCCACCCGTCGCCAGGATGACGGCATCGGCCGGGAGATGCCCACCCCGCGAGACGTCTACGCCCTCGACCCGGCCATCGGAAGCGGAGACCGCGTTGACCTCGGTCTGATAGCGCACCTGAGCCCCGTGATCGACGGCATAGCGGAGGAGGGCATCGCGCACGTCAGAGGCCTGGCCCGAAGTCGGGAAGATGCGCCCACCACGCTCGGTCTGCGTCTCGACCCCGTAGCGCCCCAGGAGCGCGAGCAATTCATCGCGGAAAAAGCGGTGGAACGCGTTGGTCAGGAAGCGTCCCTTGGGGCCGTAGTACGAAAGGAACTCGGTCAGCGGGGCAGCGTTGGTAATGTTGCAGCGCGACTTGCCGCTGATGAGAATCTTCTTGCCGGCCTCGGCCATCTTGTCAAGGAGTACCACCTGGGCACCGAGCTCGGCGGCGCGTCCGGCAGCGATGAGACCGGAAGCACCGGCGCCGACGACGATGACGCGCCTAGCCATGGGTCGCCAGGCCCACAAGGATCACGCGCAGCGATGTGGCTGCGTCGATGTTCTCGACATCGAAGAGCTCGGTCTCAGCGATGAACGCTGCGTCACCCGGGCGCAAGGGGCGCACCACGATGGGGCTCCCGGACGTCGGGCGGTGCTTGAGCATACCGCGTCCCTCGAGGACGACGAGAAGGGTATCAAGGCCCGGATGGGCTTCCTGCGCGGTGCTGGCTGTGGGACCAAGGGAAAGATCCTGAAGGTGTGCAAAGCTGCGACCGGAGAGCAGCCCCTCCTGAGTGCCGGGCGTCTCACTGAAGAGCCAGCGGACGACCATCCCGCCCTGTACGGGTTTGCCGGCAACGCTCGTGGGGGCTTCGCCCGACTCGGGCGTGTAGCATACGCTCTTGATCGCCGCGGCACGTTTGAAGACAACGCCCGACACACGATCATGAGGGGAGCGGTTGATGTTTGCCCAGCCACCGCCGTTGGCGAAGCGTTCGGCCGGGATCGGGTCGGGCAGCCACGGTTGTTCGCCGGCCCCTTCAATCTGAGACATGCCGTCGGGGGAGCTGGCCTCCCCAGGGTCAGGCGCCTGGGGATCGGACTGTGCAGTCTGCCATTCACTCATAGGCCTAAGCCGCCTGGCGGTCGCGCAACATGCCGCCCTTTTTGCGATGATACACTGCGACGACCTCGGCCATGATTGAAAGTGCGATGAAGGCCGGGGTCTTGCCGCCAATGTCGAGGCCCACCGGGCCGTAAATCCGCGCCAGGTCGCTCTCCTTGAAGCCGGCCCCCAACAACTCGGCGCGCCGGTCGGCCTGCGTCTTGCGGCTGCCGAGGAAACCTATGTAGAACGCCTGACTGTGCAGAGCGAGCGTGAGCGCTGGGATGTCGAACTTGGGGTCGTGAAAGAGGACAACGGCCGCGGTACTTGGACCCAGGTCCTGCGGCGTGATGGCCTCCTGGGGCCAACCGAAGCGCAGGATTCCGTCAGGGAAGCGCTCGGGCTGGGCGAACGTGCGCCGCGCGTCGGTGACGATGACCTCAAATCCGGTAGCCGCGGCAATCTTCGAAAGGGCAACACCGATGTCGGTGGCCCCAAAGATCACGATCACCGGCGGCGGTGGGATCACCTCAATCAGGACTTCGCCCCGGGCGTAGGTGTGACGCTGAACATGAGGCCCAGGCCACGCCGCGGCGACATCCATCAACACCTGTCCATCCAAATCAGGGTCGCCCAACGTACCCAAGGTCTGGCCATCCGAACGGTGGAGCAGGTGCGCGACGGTTCCCCCGGTGCGGTCGAGACGCGAGGCGAACGCGACGGGCCGTTTGGCCTCGACCTCGTCGATGAGGCTGTCATAGAGCTCACTCCAGCGTTCCACCAACACGTCGATGGCGCCCCCACACGACAGCCCCGCGCCCCAGGCTTGCTCGTCGCTGATGCCATACGAAGGGCGGCGAATGCCGGTGCTGCCCTTGAGCACGGCTTCCATCTCGGCAATAACGTCGCCATCGACACAGCCACTGCTCACGGATCCGGCGACATCGCCCTCGGCCGTGATGGCCATCCGCGTTCCCGGCGGTCGCAGCGACGAGCCGCGGGTCTCAATGATGGTAGCCAGCGCGATGTCCGTCTTCCCCAAAAGACGCCAACGCCTAAGCTCGGGGATGATATCCCTCATATCGATGCTCCTCTGTCGGTCTCCAGATGTTCGTGCACCGAGGATGCGCCCCCCACAGGCCAGCTCTGCGCATCGATCGTCCCATCGGCGAGGACGCGCACAACCTCGAAACGCACCCGCCCCTCAGCCACAGCCTCGGCGATGCGGCGTTGCTCGCGGGTAAGTGACGCCTGGCCGCGCTTGATATCGAGGATCACGACCTCGATATCGCCGCCGTCGGTGTGGTTGTCCTTGCAAGCGCTATAGCCATCGAAGATGACATAGTCAACCGGGTCGCCCAGGAAACGGGCATCGGCGGGCCAATAGGCAAAACCGGGAAGCAGCGGGGCAACCTGCTCAGCCATCTTGCCCTTGAGGACAGCACGGCTCTGGTTCACCGTAGCGGTTCGCACCTCGGACACCTCCTCGCGGTGGCGCTCCGCCATCTGGCGTATCCGGGCCTCATAGGCGCGCACGATGCGGGCCCGCTCGGTCTCCGCACGAGCGCCCAGGGTCTCGGCCACCTCTTCACGCAGGATGTCCCGATCCACGCGCTCGCGATGCCGGGCCAGCCAGGCCGCGATGGCCACGCCGATCAGGATGCCTACCAGGATCAAGGCGGTGCTTCCAAGTGGACCGTCCATAGCAATCAGTCCCAGAAGCGCGGGCCGCTTCTGAGCGACTTACAACTGATGAAGGTACCTGAGCCGGGAGCCGACACCGGTTCGCCATCGCGGACGAGGAACTCGCCTCGACGCAACGTGCTGACCACGCGGCCCTTGACAGGCATGCCCTCATAGGGGGTATAGCCGGCGACCATGTGCAGGTCGTCGGCAGCGATAACGCCCTCAAAGGCCGGATCGAAGAGCACCAGATCGGCATCCGATCCCGGCTGGAGCGCGCCCTTGCGCGGCCATAGCCCGTAAATTCGGGCCGGGCTCGTCGACATGAGGCGCACGAGATCAGGCCAGGTGAACCTGCCTGCAGCGATGCCGTACGTCGCCATGAGCGGCAGCGAGGTCTCCGTACCCGGCAATCCGCCAGGGGTCTTGGTGAAATCGTCCAGGGCGAGTTTCTGGTCCTTGCGGTAGTCGCAGTGATCAGTGACGATCATATCCACGCGTCCATCCGACACCAGGCCCCAGAGGGCCTCAGACTCCGATCCAGCGCGCAGAGGTGGCTGGAGGATGTAGCGCCAGGGTTCGCTTCCCTCGTAGAGTGTGTCATCCAGCAGCAAGTACTGCGGCGTCGTCTCGACGAAAGCGGTCTGCCCGGCGGCACGGGCCTCGGCCACGAGCTGCGCGGTCCGGCCCGTCGAGGCATGCGCAATGATGACCGGTGCTCCGACTGCAGCCGCGAGCAGCAGCACCCGCGATGTGGCCTCCTGCTCCGCCAGTGGCGGGCGCGATGCGCCATGGTAGGCCCATCCCGTGTGACCGGCCTGCACGAGAGCAGCCGTCTGTGCCGTAACAAGAGCATCGTTCTCACAGTGCACCAGGCTGACGAGACCATAGCGGCCCGCCGCCTCAAGGAGGCGCACGAGGGTAGCATCGTCGGCGTAATAGTTCGGGCGGTAGGTGGTGTAGAGCTTGATGCTCTGGATTCCGAGCTCGGGCAGAACACCAAGCTCCTCCTCGCTGCCCTCGGGGACGTCAGTGACCATCATGTGGAAGGCGTAGTCGATGACCGACTCCGACGCCTCCGCAAGCCGGCCGGCCAACGCCTGCTCAAAGCTCTGACCCTTGAATTGCGTTGCAAAGTCGACGACGGTCGTGATTCCCCCAAAGGATGCCGCACGGCTCCCCTCCAGCCAGGAGTCGGACGCCTGGTAGATGCCGGTGTCGAGTTTGATATGCGTATGCGCGTCCACGATGCCCGGGAGGACCAGAAGCCCGGACGCATCGACGATCTCGATACCAGGGGCCGGAGGTAGATCCTGACCCACAGCCTTGACCCGCTCGTCCACGATCCACAGGTCGGCGTCGAACATCGTCTCGTGTGTCACGATGGTGCCGCCGCGAATCAGCAGCCCACCACGGCTTGCAGTTTGTGGTTGTGCCATAGTCCTACCCTATCTTGTCTGTCCACGATGTGCAGATACACCATATCGACAACGATTATATGGTATTCCACGACTTTGGGTAGGTCAGGGAGAGGTATAATAGACGTATGACGAGCACGGGACGTCCCAGCACCGCGCGCCAGTCAGCTGCAACCCGGTTCCCACGCGCCATCCCTCTGGCCCTGGCCATCGTGCTGCTAGCCTTTGGGCTCCGGCTGTGGGGGCTGACAGCGACCTCGCTCTGGTACGATGAGACCTTCATGCTGCACCACGCCCAGCAGGGCATCGTGGGGGCGGTGCGGGGTCTGTTGGCGGAGGACAACGCCCTGCCCCTCTATGGGCTATTGCTTACACTGTGGACGCGGGTTGCGGGGTTCTCGGAGTTCGCGGCCCGGGCTCTCTCCGTGTTTCTCGGGACGCTCGGCGTGCCCCTCGTCCTGCAGTTGGGGCGGGCGGTCACAAAGAGGCGCACTGCAGGTCTCGGCGCAGCTCTTGTCTATGCGACCCTCCCCATCTTTGTCTACTACAGCCAGGAAGTGCGGATGTATGCGCTCGCCATGCCCCTGGCTGCGGCATTTCTGTGGGCCGGATGGCGGCTTGTTGCGGGCCGCCGGGTGGGCGCAGCCTACGTAGCGCTGGGGCTGCTGATGCTCGCGGCGCACCCCTATACGGCCCTGACGTGGCTGGTCAGCCTGGTCTGGGGAACCCTGACCGTTGGCCTGAACCGTAACAGACGGCGCAGGCGTGGTTGGTGGAAGGCAAACCTGGTTCTTGTGGCGCTTGCCACACCCATCGGCCTATGGGCATTGTGGCGCGTCCGTGTCGATGCTACAGCGGTGTCTGCCATTCCAGTCGCAGCCCTGCGCTGGCTGCCCACCCTCTACGGTGTCGGACAGTATCTGGAACAGCCGTGGAGCGGGCTCTTCGTCGCCATAGCGGCGCTCTCGCTGATCGTGACAATGATCCGGGCAGCACAGGAGACGCTTGACGGGGATGGGCAGCAACAGGGCCGGTGGCATGAGCTCGCATGGTTCCTGATCTCACTGACGCTACCCATCGTCGCGCTCTTCGGCCTGACCCTGATCAAGGCCAAGTGGAGTGAGCGGTACTTGCTGCCGTCCTGGGGCTTGGCGCTCGCCATCGCCGTCGGCACGGCCTGGGAGCACCTCGCCGGAGTCCAGCCCGGGGCCACGCGCCCGCGAGCCTGGCTCGCCCGCGCGGCAGCGCTTCCGCTCATTCTGGGCTGGCTTGCGCTGGCGACGGTGGCGACCGGACGCCAGGCGGAAGGGTCGTGGGCCCTGGCCATCCGGGATGAGTGGCACCCCCGGCCCGATTTCCGGGGAGTGGCGCGCGCCATCGAGGCGCATGACTCCCCCGGTGACACGATCGTCGTGGTCGGCGGATACGCGACGTCGGCGCTGGACTTCTACTACCAGGGGGAGGCGGATCACTTCGGCCTGCCGACCGGCAGCCAGATCCTGGACACCTCACGGGCGCTGAGCATGGGCGACCTGCGAACCCTGGAGGAGAAGGTGCCCCCGGATAGCCGCCGGCTCTGGCTGGTCCTCTGGCAAGATGCCCTCGCTGATCCCACCGGCGTCATTCAGAGCGTCCTGGTCGAGCAATGCCGGCGGCTTCCCGTCAGTCAGGGATTCACGAATGTCGGGCTGCTACTCTTCGACATCAGCGGGTGCCGTCCGCTGGATCGGCTTGCTGAACCGGACGTGGCGTTGCGTGTCACCTTCCAGGCTCCTATCGCGCTCCAGGGGTACAGGATCCTGCCGACCGGCGAGACGTGGGAGGTCGATCTGTGGTGGGAAGCTTTAGGGGAGCTGGAGGCGGACTACGGCGTCTTCGTGCACCTGGTGGCGCCGTCCGACGCAGCGTCGGACGGCGCCATGGTCTCCCAACACGACCACATCGCGGGGGCCGACGCCTATCCAACGAGCGCCTGGCGAGAGGGCGCGGTCATTCGCGACCGGTTCTTTCTGACGGTGCCTGGCGGGCGCTGCCGAGGCTGCCGGCTGCAGGCAGGCCTGTATACACCCGAAGGGCGGCTGCTGCGCACTGATGGCGCCGATGTGACCGTGATCCCGGTTCCGACCGAGCTCCAGTAGAGGTCTGGCCGCCCGGTTCTGACCGGCGCGTTCCCGGTTCTGACCGGCGCGTTCCCGGTTCTGACCGGCGTGATCCCGGTTCTGACCGGCGCGTTCAGGCGGCGCCAGTGCCCACCAATGTGGCGAACCGTGGGTCGTCGCGAATCGCGGCAAAGTCAGGGTCCCTCAATGCCATCGTCCGGTATCCCTCGCGTAGCGCGATTGCCCGCGCCAGCCACGTCAACGCCCGCCCAACGTCATCCGCCAGCGCGGCGGCACACGCGGCATTGTAGTAGGGTGTAGCCCAATCAGGCTGGATGGCCATCGCATGCTGGTAGGCATCGATCGCGTCGGGGAAGGCGGCAATCCGCACGTAGAGCAAGCCGCGGGCATTGTGGACTGAGGCGTCCCTAGGGTTGAGTTCGAGGGCACGGGCATAGTCGCCCAACGCCTCGCCGTAGCGCTCCATCCGCACATAAGCCTGCCCGCGGGAGCTGTAGCCCACGGCCCGGTTGGGTTGCAGTGCAATCGCCCGGTTGTAGTCGCGAATGGCCTCGGGGTAGTCCCCGAGCGCTGCATGGCTACGTCCGCGGTTCAGAAAGGCCTCGACGTGCTCGGGATCTTGCTGCAGGACCTGCGTGTAGTCGCGAATGGCCTGTTCGTACGCCTGAAGGCGGAAGCGAGCATTGGCGCGCTCATACACGACGCCAAAGGCCTGGGGATCACGATCGAGCAGTGCGTCGAAGTCGGCAATCGCACGATCAAGCTCGCCCTGGCGCACATACACCAGGCCACGCTGCTGTAGGGCTTGCAGCCGGTAGAGTCCGTCAGGGTCCGCATCCAACTCGATGACGCGGGTCAGATCGGTCAGGGCGTTGCTCAGCGCGCCGATCCGGGTATAGGCAAGCCCACGGTGGTAGCGCGCAACGATGGCATCGGGATCAAGTGCAAGCGCACGGCTGTATGCATCGATGGCCGCATCATAGGCCTCCTGCCCCAGATGCATCGACGCTTGAGTCATATACTCCTCGACCAGAGCTGTGTCGGCGCTCCTTTCCGGCTCGACCGCTCCACCCTCGGACGGCGGCTCTGCTTGCGGAACCGCCGGCGGC
>JAKJAE010000249.1:4709-4969 GCA_022707665.1 Chloroflexota bacterium | reverse complement strand
TCATCGTAAGCAACCAGTTCGAGGCGCACCCCATCGATCCCGCCCGTTGCGTTGATCTCCCGCACAGCCAGTCGCGCAGCATAGACCGCGTCATAGCCAATCGACCGATAGCTGCCCTCAAATGGCGCGACCAACCCGATCTTGACCGTCGTGGGCATCGGACAGCCGCACGCCCCCAAAAGGGGGATGAGCAGCAGAATGGCTATGGCTAAGCGGCAGCGTGACCGCAAAACAACGCAGTGAAGCAGCGGAGTGGCGAG
>JAKJAE010000249.1:0-4617 GCA_022707665.1 Chloroflexota bacterium | reverse complement strand
GAATCTTGTCATCCAGCGATAGGTCGCGATCGCGTGGCAGTTGCTGCAATGCGCGCTGGGCCTCGACGATGCTGAACCCCAGGCCTGTAAGTGCCGCAATGACGTCCGCGTCGTCCTCGCGTACCTCGAGCACACTGCCGATGCTGCGCTTCAGCCTGTCACGAAGATGCAAGACGATGGATTCGCCCGTCTTCTTGCCCACCCCAGGGGCACGAGACAGGACTTCCGGTTGGCCATTCACAATGGCGCGGCGGAGAGTGTCCGCCGACATCGTGCTCATCAAGCTCAGGGCAGCCTTGGGTCCTACCCCCGAAACGCCCAACAACGTCTCGAACAACCACTTGTCATCCGGCTCTGCAAAACCATAGAGAGCCAGCTCATTCTCTCTGACCTGCAGATGGGTGTGGAGCACGACGCGATCCCCTAACTGCAACTGCAGAGTCGTCGGAACGTAGATCGCGAATCCCACACCTCCGACCTCGAGGATGACAGCACCATCTCCCAGATGAACGACCTCACCCTCAAGCTGAGCAATCACGCCAGATACTCCTTACAGACTGTCGAGCTTTGACCGGTGCAGACAGCAAATTGCCACAGCCGCCGCGTCAGCGGCATCGTCAGGCTTTGGAATCTCCGGCAGATCGAGGAGCATCTTCACCATCTGCTGGACCTGATGCTTGTCGGCCGTGCCGTAGCCGGTGACAGCCTGCTTCACCTGCATCGGTGTATATTCCATGATCTTCAGCCCCGCGTCAGCCAGGGCGAGCAGCGTGACACCTCGCGCGTGGCCAACTGCCATAGCCGTCTGCGCATTCCTGCTGAAGAAGAGCTCCTCCACCGCCGAGATTGTCGGACTGTAGTCTGTCACCGCGCCGCGAAGCGCACCGTAGATCTGTTGCAGGCGCAAAGGGAGAGGCGCCTTCGCTGGCGTGCTGATGACGCCAATCGCGATCAGCAGAAGCCGCCCCTCCCTCTCCTCAACGACAGCATAGCCTGTGGTAGCGGTCCCGGGGTCGATCCCCAAAACGCGCATCTAGTCCCCTGCCACGGCGGCGTAGGCCATGACGGCCTCGTCACTCATCTCCAGGTTCGTGAACACGCGCCGAACGTCGTCCATCTCCTCAAGTTCGTCGATCAGACGGAGAATCTTGACCGCATCCGGCTTGTCGAGCGCCACCTCGTTCTGTGGGACCATGACGAGCTCCGCATCCTCTACCGGGATCCCGGCGTCTCGAAGGTGTTTGCTCACAGCGTGCAGGTCCGTCGGATCCGTGTAGACCTCGTGAGCGTCCTCGTCCTCACCCTGCACGACGTCCAGCGCCCCGGCCTCGACAGCCACCATGAACAGCTCGTCGAAATCTACGTCGCTCGGCACGGTAATCGATCCCTTGCGGTCGAACTGCCAGGCGACAGCACCAGGGTTAGCCATGGACCCTCCGGCTCGACTCAGCGCGTGCCGCACTGCCGCCACCGAACGGTTGCGGTTGTCAGTGACCACATCGATAAGCATCGCGACGCCGTTGGGACCGTAACCTTCGTAGACGATCTGCGAAATCTCTTCGGCGTCCTTGTCATCACCCGTACCCCGCTTGATAGCGCGATCGATGTTGTCCTTGGGCATGCCCATACTGCGGGCCTTGTCCAACACCATCCGCAGGCGGATGTTCGAGTCAGTATCGCCACCGCCACCCTCTCGGACGGCAATGACGATCTCACGCGCGATCTTGGTGAAGACTGCACCTCGCTTTGAATCGTTAGCTTCCTTCTTGCGGCGTACTGTAGCCCAATGACTATGACCAGACATACAACCTCCTTAGACCAAACCTCGACTTAAGTCAGAACAACCAGTCCTGTAGGAACACCAACCGGGCGATCTAGTTCAAGCTCTCGCCCGGTTGTGGGGAACCCAAGGTGGTTCCCACGAAATCCTTCCTGCCACGCACAAAGGCGCTGCCATCCATTGGTCGCTTTCCAGCGATCTGCACCTCAACGAGCGCCAGACAGCCTGCCCCCGTGGCAACAACGGGCAACTCGCGCCACATCAATACAGCCCCGGGCTCTAGCTCGGGTCCCAGGCCCTCTGTCACGACTCTCGACCTCAAGACCTTGAGCCTCGAACCATTCCAGGACGTGTACGCTCCCGGTGTTGGCGAGAAGGCCCGGACCTGATTGTGAAGTACCGCGGCTGGAGCGGTCCAGTCCAAATGCGCCTGAGATGCGCGAATGGGTCGCGTCAACGTCACGCCCTCAACAGGCTGAGCGCAGGGTATGAGTGACCCTCCGATGTAAGCCGGCAGCACTTCTATCAATAGATCCGCTCCCAGACTGGCCAGGCGCGACTCCAGATCACCTGCCGTCTCCTCGGGACCAATACCGGTCTCGCGCTGGGCCAACGTCGGCCCGGTGTCCATCCCCTCATCCAGCTTCATGATGGTCACACCGGTGACCGTATCGCCCGCAAGCAGGGCCCCCTGGATCGGCGACGCCCCTCTCCAGCGGGGGAGCAGCGAGGCATGGACGTTGAGCACCCCGTACAACGGCACCTCCAACACGGCCCCAGGCAGGATCTGTCCAAAAGCCGCGACGATCGCCACATCAGGAGACCATGAACGGATGCGTTCGACGGCCTCCATGTTGTTGCGCAGCCGCGCAGGTTGGTAGACAGGGATCCCCTCCGCCAACGCCATCTCCTTGACCGGCGACATCTCCACATGCCGGCCACGGCCCGCCGGGCGGTCCGGTTGGGTGACAACACCCACTACGGCGTAGCGCTCGACGAGTTTTTCCAGCGAAGGAAGCGCGAATTCGGGCGTTCCCATAAAGACGACACGTGGTTCCACGCCTGTGATTTTAGCATAAGGTGGCTAAGGATCAAGCCCTTAGGCCTAGGGGCGTCACCCCCTTCTTCAGGATGATGTTGCCATACTTCGCCGTCTCCCCCGTCATCACCACTGCGAAAGCACCCTTTGTCCGCTCATAGAAGGCAAATCGCTCGATGCGTGCGATCGCCGGCGTCTCTGGCCAATAGCGATCCACGGCCTCGCGATACCTTGCCTCAACTGATGGATCCAGCGCATCGCCGGGGACAGGTGCCATCATCATCAGAGGGCTATCCACATAGCTATCGAGCGCGAACAGGGGCAGAATTGCGTCAAGGAGCTCGGCGACGCCGATTCCATCCGCCCGGATGACCCGCTGGTTCACACTCTCACCGGGAAAGTGCGCATCAGCCAACACGATTTCGTCTCCATGGCCCATACGGTATAAGACGGACAGAAGCTCCGGACTCAACAACGGCGAGATGCCTATCAACATCGAATACCTCCCCAACTTTGAAATAAACGAAGCCTGACGACCAGCGACAAATGCTATCCGCAATTCCCCGAAAAGGTCGCTCAGCGAACGCGGATTGGCCCAAGGGCCACATAGTCCGCCGCCGGGCGACCATCCTGCCCGAGCACATTCAGTCTCCGGCCCCCTGCCAGAACGCCAACGTTCACTGGATACGTGCCTGGCGGCGTGTCTGGGATGAGCGTGATCCGCCGTGTGTCAGTCACGTAGCCCGTAATCCAGTCAGGATGGCCACCGTCCTGGCTGCCCCATACACGCCACTGGGCATCAAAGACCTGGGCAAACAGGTGAAGATCCGGCGACGCCGCATCGGGGACGCGCCAGACAGTCGTCAATGTGAACGACTCCCCAGGCCCCACAACCCGCGGCGTCACCTCATAGCCCACCAACCAGAGTTGGTTCTCGAAGCTGATGTCAACCGAATTCGGCCAAACCCCTTCCGATGCAGCGACGCGCACAGATCCCACTCTCCAGCTGTCGACGAGAATGCCGTCACCGCTGTCGATGGGGATACGCCCGGTCGTTCCCCCGTAGAGCCCTAACTCGACGGCAACGACGTTGGGAGTGTACACCGTCTCGGGCAAATCGACACGGTAGGTGTCAGCAAAAGGCACCCCGGCACGCCAGGATGTCGTCGGAGCACGGCCCAGACCTGGCCAGGTATCGCGCTGCGCAACCAGCACGCCCGCCTCGTCGACCAGGTGTACAAACACCGCCAGCGGCTCTTCTGTCCACTGGAGTGGCCGCCAGGTCACCTCGACGAAGACCGGCTCACCTGCGCTCACCTCGGTCTCTTGCACCGTGACGTTCAGAATCTCTGCTATGGTGCCAACCTGAGCTGCAGCTGGCGCGCCATCTCTGCGGGGAGGGTAGGATACAGCCGGCCAGAGATATCCAACCAGCGCAACCGCCGCGAAGCTCGCCATCATTCCAACCACAAGACGGCAAGTCAGTTCTGCGCGTCCCGACAGCTGTGCCAGCCCACCAACGATGATCACGGCCAGGGCCGGCAACACAGGAAATAGGAACCGTCCCATAGCCCCAGCAGGGTTTGCCGCCGTGTAGATGACAACCGCAGCGACAGCCACGAGGACGGCAATCGCGAGCAGGCCGATTGTCCTCCGGTCATACACAGGGGGCCGGCGCAGCGCATAGCCGCCGAGACAGATCAGGACGACCACGAGCAAGCCAGTCATCATCCAACTGGGCAGAGGAATCTGGCCATAGCCGAACTGGCCCCAGAGACTGGCCCAGACCTGTGGCAGG
>JAKJAE010000248.1 GCA_022707665.1 Chloroflexota bacterium | reverse complement strand
CTGGAGTGGCTCAAATGGCTCTCTGGGCACCGTCGTGCGCTGCGCAAGGAACGCCTACATGCTTACTCACAGGTCATACAGAGCAAACTCAAACAGCCATAGCCGGTGCACGATGCGTGACTCCTTAAGATATATCCTTAGATCTGCTCGGTTCGTACCCGTGGTGGCAGGCCTGATGGTCCTGGTCAGCGGCTGTCGCGACTCGATATCTGACAAGGCATCGTTCAGCGGCGACGATGCATATGCCTGGGTCACGCGCCAGTGTGAGATCGGCTACCGCTTCCCCGGTACAGAAGCCCATCGGCAGACCGGAGATCTCATCATCTCCACATTGGAACAACTGGACTGGGAAGTCAGTACCCAAGAGTTCCCCTATATGGGTATTGCCGTACGCAACATCCTCGCCTGGAAGGGATCGGGGCCGGCTGTACTGCTGGGTGCACACTACGATACGCGACCACAGGCCGACATGGAGGACCCAACCAAAGCGGTGATGGGCGCCAACGATGGCGCGAGCGGCGTCGCCGTCCTTCTCGAGCTAGCCCGCGTCCTCGACGTGGAGGCAAGCGGTCAGCACGTCTATCTCGCCTTCTTCGATGCCGAGGACAGCGGCAATCTCAATGGTTGGGACTGGATCGTTGGATCGACGTACATGGCGTCCGCCTGGGGGAAGAGTGGTGAAGCGCCGCTCCAGGCCATGGTTCTCGTCGATATGATCGGTGACGCCGACCTGCAGATCTACTACGAGCACAACTCCGACGCCGCGTTGCGCGCAGAGATATGGGCAGTCGCCGAAGCGCTGGGCTACAAGGAGCAATTCGTCAAAGAGGAAAGGCACAGCATGATCGACGATCACATCCCCTTCGCGCGCCTTGGCATTCCGGCCATTGACATCATCGACTTCGACTACCCTTACTGGCACACAACCCAGGACACCCCAGACAAAGTTTCAGCAGACAGCCTTGCCGCCGCCGGTCGTACCCTCGAAGACTGGCTGGAGCCCTAGCTTCGCTTCTCCATATCCAGCCAGTTGGGCCCTACCTCAACGTCAACTCTGAGGGGAACCCGCAGCTCGAATGCTCCCTCCATCGCCTCTCGGACAATCCGTTCGGCCACATCGACCTCGTCTTCAGGAACTTCGAGCACGACCTCATCGTGAACCTGCAGGAGCATTCGTGTCTGAAGGCGCGCGTCAGTTAGCATCCGGTGCATACGGATCATGGCCAGCTTGATAATGTCCGCCGCGCTGCCCTGAATCGGGGTGTTGATGGCCATTCGCGCACTCGCTTGACGGTCGCGCCCAAGGCCCTGGCCACCTGACAACTCCGGGAAGTAGCGCCGACGTTTGAGGAGCGTCTCGACATACCCCAATGCCGCCGCCTCAGTCTGTACCTGATCCATATAGGCGCGCACCCCAGGAAAGCGCTCGAAGTACCTGTCAATGAAGGACTGGGCTTCGTCGACACTCACACCAATCTGGCGTGCCAGCCCAAAGGCACCTTGCCCATAGATCAAGCCGAAGTTCACCGCTTTGGCGATGTTCCGCATCGCATAGGTAACGTCGGGAAGAGCAACACCATAGACTGCAGCAGCCGTCGTCGCGTGGATGTCCTCTCCTCGAGCAAAGGCGTCCAGCAGGCCACGGTCCTGCGACATATGAGCCATCACTCGCAGCTCGACCTGCGAGTAGTCTGCTCCCATGAGAAGGCACCCTTGCTGCGCCACGAACGCCCGCCGGATGCGACGTCCCTCGTCGGTCCGTATCGGGATGTTCTGCAGGTTCGGATTGTTGGAGGAGATGCGCCCGGTCACAGTGCCGGCAGAGTTGTAGGTCGTGTGAACCCGACCGGTAATCGGATTCACCAGTTCCGGCAGCGTGTCGACATACGTTGACTTGAGCTTGGTCAGCTCCCGGTACGTCAGCAGATCGTCAACGATGGGATGGACTCCGCGTAACGACTCCAGGACATCAGCTCGGGTTGAGTAATGCCCTGATTTGGTCTTGCGCGCGCCCTGCGTGGGTAGACCCAGTCGTTCGAAAAGTACCTCCGACAGTTGCTGCGTTGAGTTGACGTTGAACTGGCCCCCGGCATGCTGGTAGATACTGGCTTCCAGTGCGCCGAGTCGATCCGACAGATCCCTCGAGAGTTCTCCCAACCACACGGTGTCAAGCTCAATCCCGGCAAGCTCCATTTCGACAAGGACCGGAAGGAGTGGCATCTCCAGGTCCCGAAGGAGATCGTACTGCTCACGATCCCGCAGCTCGGGTTCGAGGACCTCAGCCAGGCGCATCGTCATGTCAGCGTCGGCGCAGGCATAGGGCACGACCTTTGCCAACGGCACAGCATCCATCGTGATCTGACCCTTCCCCTGACCGATGAGCTCCTCAATCTCGGTCATCTGGACACCCAGTCGTGTCCAGGCCTGGCTCTTCAGACCCAAGGGTGCGTCTGGATTGATGACCCACTCCGCAATCATGGTGTCAAATAGCGGCCCCCGTACGTGCAATCCAGCCCGCGCCAGTACTTTGAGATCGTACTTAAGGTTGTGCCCCAGCTTCACGGTGCGGTCGTCTCCAAGAAGGCTACCCAAGCAATCAACGATCGACTCGATCGGCAGCGTGGGCTCGCCTGCCGGAGCTCGTACAGGAATGTACCATGCCTCGCCGGTGCGGTCCGTGAGCGATATGCCGACCAGGTTTGCAGTCGTGGCATCGACTCCGGTTGTTTCCGTATCCAGAGCCAGGGAGCGGCCAGCCGCGATCCTCTGGGCAAGCACCTGCAGTCTGCCGATGCTCGTCACGGCATCATACTTCCCCAGGCTGGGCGCAGGGGGCTGCGGCTCTTCCGCCGCATCGAACAGGCGAAGCTGCTCACCGGCAGCGGTATCCGACCCCACAGATGGCAGACGCTCAATCATCGAGCGGAAACCCAGTTGTTGCATGAGTTCCAGAAGACGTGCGCGGTCATACCCGCGAGTCAAACGGGCAGCGTCGAGGTCAAGCGTGACCGGTGCGTCGCGCACAATCCGACCCAACTCCCTGCTGAGGTACGCAACGTCACGGCCCTCGGCCAATGCCTTCTGATAGCGCGCTGGAAACTCGGCAAGGTGCTCATAGACGCCGTCCAGATCGACGTGCTCCTGCAGCATCTGCGTTGCGCCTTTTTCGCCGACACCCTTGACGCCGGGGATGTTGTCCGACGTGTCCCCAATGAGCGCCTTGAGATCGATTAGCTGCCCGGGTGCCAGGCCATACTTCTCACGGACGGCCTCGGGTGTGTAGCGCAGCGTGTCCGAGAAACGCCGTCCCGATGTGAGGACTGTGACGTGATCATCAACCAGTTGCAGGGCGTCACGATCGCCAGTCACGATGACGATCGCCAGGCCCTTCTCCTGGGCGCGCAGAGACAGAGTACCCAGTAGATCGTCGGCCTCGTAGTCATCAAGCTCGACAATTGGGATTCCAAGGGCTTCGACGATCTGGCGAATTCGGCTCATCTGACCGCGCATCTCCTCCGGCATGCGCTCACGGTGAGCCTTGTAGCCAGCATAGCGCCGAACGCGAAAAGACGGCCCTTTGTCGAACGCAACAATTGCATAGTCGGGTTTCTCTTCTGCAAGGACCGTCAACAGCATCATTGTGAAACCGTAGGACGCATTGGTCAGCTCACCTGAAGGAGCCCGCAGATCCGGAGGCAAGGCGTGAAAGGCTCGGTAGGCAAGGGAATGCCCGTCGACCAGCATCAACTTCTCTCGTGACATAGCCGCTCCGCTCAGTCCCTGGAAAACAAGAATGGGATGGGGTGTGTCCCCATCCCATTCTAACACGGTTGGCCTAACTAACGAGGGGCGGTCACCGCTTCGCGATGATCAGACCCGACGGCGTTGTTGGCTCAGATTCCGCATCGCGCCCTGACGGTTCTGGCACGTGGGCTGGTTCAGGTGCTCGTGCTGCCGGAGCGATCTGCTGAGCTCGTGCCTGGATCTTTGAGACACGTGCAGCCGCTTCATCCTGACCTTGTGCTGTCAATGATTCCTGGAGTGCCCCCAGGAACTGCAGGAAGGCCGGCGTCAACAACTCTCGGATCGAGTTGAGCTGCTTGTCAAGCTGTTCATCTGACGGAGCGGCCATCAACCTGCGCGTGATAGAGATCTCCAGCGGCATAGTGCTCTCCATCACTTCGTTGACGGCCCGTGCGACGCGGTTGAGTTCATCCAGTGTCACATCGTCGCCGGCCTTCTGCGCTTCGTTGATCTGAGCACCCAACACAGTAAAGAACAGGTCATCGAGCTCGGAAAGGTGACTGTTCGCCATCTTCCGTGGATCGTCAGTCAATGCCAATCCCCGCAACAGCGCTGCCCGATCGCGGAGCTGATCCTCACCTCGCTTAACCAGTTCGTCACGGTGGTCGAGGATGGATCGTCGGAGCGTCTGCAGCTTCTGCTGGGCCTCAGTGCTCGTCGCCTCTTCAATGCGTTGGTTGAGCGCTTGAAAGAAAGCATAATCCATGAACTGGACTCCGGATCCAACCAGCAGTTGCACCGTCTCATCATCGGGAGCTTCGATCAAGGCGCCAAGCAACGAGTCGCGCGATGGGTCTTCGGCGAAGCGGCGCACGATCTCGGAGCGGTGCGCCAGTTTCCGCCCCGCCTCGGTCTCGTTCACCAGGTATTCGTGGAGGGCCTCAACCTTCGCTGCATCCGTGCTCTGCTGTCCACCTGCGGATACGAGCTGAAGAATGTATTCGACGAACGCAAACAGGCTAACATCCACGAGTGACGATCGCTCCGTCACCATCTCGGGCCATGACTCCTGTGGCGCCTCCAGGAGTGCAGCCACGAACTCGCGCTGCTCTTGGCTCCTGGCCACATCGTCCTCGCTGATTCCCTCGATCTCGAACAGGCGCTTGACGAGCGACTCAACGCTTATGAAGGTCTCTGGCTGAAGCAGGTAGCCCTTACGTTCCTCCAAGG
>JAKJAE010000247.1 GCA_022707665.1 Chloroflexota bacterium | reverse complement strand
GTCTGAGTGCCTGGCACTTTCCGAAGTGCCTGGCACTTGGGTGTCAGTCCGGTTCGGCGCCTATCGCAATCCGCACATCGACGGCCCACGCTCCGGCGCCCGCTTCCCCCACGATGAGCGGGTTCACGTCAAGTTCGGAGATGCATGGGAAGTCGCTGGCCAGTTGGCCGATCCGGAGGATGGCATCGACCACGGCGTCGCGGTCACCGGGCGCGGCGCCCCGTAGGCCCTGCAAGATCCGGCCCGCCGCTGTCTCCGAGATCATCTCCAGCGCATCTCGGGCACTCAACGGCGCCAGTCTGAAGGCTGCATCGTGCAGTACCTCGACGAGCGTTCCACCGAGGCCAGCCATCAGCACGGGGCCGAACTGTGGGTCTGCATGAACGCCGACAATCATCTCCTGTCCAGCGGGCGCCATCTGCTGGAGCATGGCGCGCCACCCGGCGTTGCCAGCAATCATACTGGCGAACGCGGCCCGCACGCTGGCGTCATCCCGGAGGTCCAGTCTGACGCCGCCGATGTCGGCCTTATGGATGACCCCTGGCGCGTGCACCTTCATGGCCACCGGGTATCCCAGCTCCAGAGCCAGGGCGACCGCCTCATCGGCAGTGCTTGCGATGCCTACCCGCGGCACGCGGATGCCATACGCCTCAGCAACTTCGGCGGACTCCGCACCATCCAGGAAGCCTGCCCCCGATTCCTTCCAGTGACGCCGCAGGAGACTGCGGGCCCGCTCCGTGTCGATCCTGTCTGGAGCTGCCGGAGGCTCGACTGGACGCGTGCGCAGGCGAGCGTACTGGCAAAGGCCTGCCAGGGCACGACTCGCCCGGTTGGGGTCCTGGAAGAACGGCACCCCTGCCTGGTTCAGGGCGATGATCGACTCTCTCAGGCTCTCCCCTCCCACGAGACAGCACACAACGGGCTTCGAGGCGCCCTGAGCCATCGCGATCACGTTCTCGACGACGTCAGGTACGGGTGTGATGGCCTGTGGGACGAAGATGGCCATCAGCATATCGACCCCCGGGTCGGCTAACAGGGCCTCGCCCGCGCTGCGATACATCTCAGCAGCGGGTCCCCCAAGCATATCGACCGGGTTGGCCAGTTGCGCCCCACGAGGTGTCACTTCGGCAAGGCGCGCGACGGTGCTGGGCGCCAGATTGGCCATCACCAGGCCATACTCATCCAGTTCGTCGGCAGCCAGCGCGGCTGGCCCCCCGGCGTTGGTGAGCAGGGCAACCCGGTTCCCCACAGGTTCGGGCTGGGTTGCCAGGGTGAGGGCGACATCGTTCTGTTCCTGCAGTGAGTCGACGACCAGAACGCCGGCCCGGTGACACGCAGCCAGGTAGGCCTGCCTGTTACCTGCCATCGCGCCCGTGTGCGATGCGACAGCCCGCGTGCCCGACGTCGTCAGCCCCGCCTTGAGCATGACGATGGGTTTGTGGCGGTACACCCGGGCGGCGGCGTCCACAAAGCGCCGTCCGTCCGGCAGACCCTCGGCATAGACACTGATCACGCGCGTGTTGGGATCATCCTGCATCATGGCAATGCCATCGGCGATATCGACATCGAGTTGGTTGCCGAGGCTGGCGATACGGCTGAAGCCGACGCCGGTGCTGCGTGCCCAATCGACGGTCCCGCCGCAGATCGCCCCGGAATGGGACACAAACCCAATGTGACCCTTCGGGGGCATCGCGGTGATGAATGTCGTGTCGAGCGGCAGGTGCGCGTCCATAACGCCGACGCAGTTCGGGCCGATCAAGCGCATACCATAGGCGTCGGCAATCTGTTTCAGGCGCTCCTCGAGCGCTGCCCCCTCGGGCCCGGCCTCCTTGAACCCTCCCGTGATGACGATGACGGCCTTGAGACCGCGCCGCCCGCACTCACTGAGTGCGTCGGGCACCAGGGGAGCTGGGATCATGACCACGCCGAGTTCGACCGGGTCGGGAACGTCCAGGATGCTGGGGTAGACCGGCAGCCCCAGGATTTCGCCGCCCCTTGGGTTGACCGGGTAAATCGGTCGTGGATATCCTCCGTTCTTGAGGTTCCGCACGACCCCATGGCTGAGCTTGCTTGGGTCGGAGCTTGCCCCGATCACGGCGACGCCGTTCGGGTTGAAGAACAGGTCTTGCAGTGTCGCCATCGATCCCTCCACCGACTGATTTCAGCGCCCGGCACGTGATGATACCGGGAGCGCAAGGATTGTCCAACGGCGTGGTGAACTGTCGCCTAACGTAAGCTAGCTGCGGGCTGCACGCCAGACCCGGAACTGGCGATTTTCGCCCGCGATCGTCACCTGGGTGAAAGTGCTCTCCAGCCATGGCCGGTATGCCAGGAACGCATTGGCGACCAGGAATAGGGTGCCGCCAGGCCTTAGCACGCGGGCGGCTTCCGCGACGAAGAGCCTGGCTACGTCGAAATCGACGCTGTGGCCCCGGTGAAAGGGCGGGTTGGCCAGCACGCTGTCGACACTTGCTGCCGGGAGCGCCGAGGCCCCGATGCACAGGTGGACAGCAGTGTCGGCGAAACCGTTGGCGCTGTGTGTCCTCCGCGTTGACGCTACGGCGCGTGCCGATACGTCGGTCGCGATCACCCTTGCCCCACGTCGACGGGCTGCCAACCCCACCAGTCCCGTGCCGCACCCCAGATCCAGAACGACCGCCCCGGCCTCCAGCACCATAGACTCAATCAGCGCTGCGGCGCCCCCATCCAGGCGGTCGTGTGCGAAGACTCCATCGCAGCTTTCCAGCCGTGTGGCGGCGCCATCGACCGATATGTCGAAGGTGTGCCATGCCACCGCGGGCAGGGCTTCCGTGGTGGCCAAAGCCAGGGCCGCGTGGTGACCACCCTTGCGGCTTACCACGCCGGCCATACCCAGCAGGCGGCGGGCCTCATCGACCGCGGCCTTCACGCCCTCATCCCTGGCGCCGACGAACGCCACCCTGCCCCCCGGCCGGACAACCGCGCCGCAGGCAAGTAGGTGCTGCCTCTGGAATTCCCGGCCACGGGGCAGGTGTAGCAAGGCCAGGTCAGCCAGATGGGTGGGCAATGACTCAAAGCCCGGTTCGTTGTGAGCCTCGAAGGACGCGAAGCCATTCGCACGGAGGGTGTCGATAGTTGACTGATGCTCCGCGACGCTGTCGTTCCAGGTGATCACTTGTGCCCCCGATTGTGCTGCCCAGAGCGCTGACGCTGTGCTACCTGGTCCAGCGACAAAGACCGTGCCTCCGTCGATCGCGCGCACGGCATCGAACAACGCAAGGTGTCCCGGACCGGCGCCTACCGCTCCTGTGTAGAGCAGGAGTGTAGCCGGTCCACCGGGAAGGTGGCACACCTGCTCGCTACGCCAGCCTGACGCCGTCCTGTCGGTTTCGTTCGACAGAGGCTCTGGAATTGCCTGGCATTTTGTGCTATATTTGTCTTTCATATCGACTGGTTGCTGGCCCATCGCTTGCTATAATAGCATATCGGTACCGATTCGGGCGCGGGCAATCCTTGTAGGAGTAAGGAGACGCGGAGATGCTCAACGTTCAGGACTTGAGTCGCAAACTGGCGGCGAATATCGAGTATGTCATCATCGGGAAGTCCTCCGTGGTGCAGTTGGCCATTATCGGCCTGCTGAGTCGAGGGCACCTGTTGATCGAGGATGTGCCTGGCGTCGGCAAGACGATGCTGGCGCGAAGCCTGGCCCGCTCACTCGGTTGTAGCTTCGGCAGGATCCAGTTTACACCTGACCTCCTGCCGAGCGATGTGACCGGTGTTTCCATCTACAACCAGGCAACGCGCGACTTCGAGTTTCAAGCCGGGCCCATCATGTCCCAGATCGTGTTGGTGGACGAGATCAACCGTGCCACGCCAAAGACACAGTCGGCGCTGCTTGAAGCGATGGAGGAGCGTCAGGTCACGGTGGATGGTGTGACCCACACCTTGCCTGAGCCTTTCATGGTGTTGGCCACACAGAATCCGATTGAGTACGAGGGGACCTACACCTTGCCGGAAGCGCAGCTCGACCGTTTCCTGATGCGCATCAACCTGGGGTATCCAGCCCTGCGTGACGAGATCGAGGTCCTGGATCGCCAGCAGTACCACCATCCGGTTCAGGACCTGCAGCCGGTTATCACGTCTGAGGATCTCATTGCGGCACAGGAGGCGATCAAGGAGATCTTCGTGGCGCCTGCTGTCAAGGAGTACATCGTCCGCCTGGTTCAGAACACACGGCAGCATCCCGACGTCTACCTTGGTGCGAGCCCCCGCGGCAGCCTGACCCTCTACCGCACGGCTCAGGCGCGGGCCGCGATGTTGGGCCGGTCCTATGCGCTCCCCGACGATGTGAAGTTCATCGCGCCGTTCGTGTTGGCGCATCGCATGATCATCAGTCCTGCGGCGAGGTTGCGCAACGTCCAGTCCCGGCAGGTGCTCGAGACGATACTGGAGCAGCTGCCGATGCCAGAGCCGGCGCGTCAGCCGGCAGCGAGTGTCCGCGGCACCTAGTCAACGCGTACCGGGGCACTGCCCCGCGTTAATCGTCGTTGCCTGGATCTCCGGTACGTAGCTTCAACGAGAGGTGAGTTGTGACAGATCGGCTGTCGGAGGATAGGGTCCTGAAGCCCAGGTGGTCCCTGCGTACGGGACTACTTCCGGTCCTCGCTGTGGTGGTGATCGTCACCCAGATCCTGGCGCCCTATCGAGGATGGCGCATTCTCATTGTAGGGTTGACGGGCGCCCTGATCCTGAGCTGGCTCTGGACGCTGTCGCTCGCCAGGGGCCTGGACCTGACGCGGCAGATGCGCTTTGGGTGGGCCCAGGTTGGCGACCGCCTGGTGGAACGTTTCACCGTGTACAACCGGGGGTGGGCGCCGGCGACCTGGGTAGAGGTAGCCGACCGGTCGACGCTCCCCGAGTATTGGGTCAGCCGGGGAACGGGGATCGCCGGGCGCGATGTTATTCGCTGGCATACCGAGGCAGTCTGTCTGAGAAGGGGGCTCTTCACTCT